>SUVJ01000028.1 GCA_015062045.1 Akkermansiaceae bacterium | reverse complement strand
AGAACGGCGGATGCACGGGCAGCTCCAACACAGAGGCAAAGGAAACCTGCTCACCACCGGAGTTAATACCCAGCACACCGTTGCGGCCAATGCTGTCCATGGGGCAAGCATTCATACCGGCACCTACATCAAGCACGGCGAGTTGGTAGGGGTGATACTGGCGCTGCTGGTTGTCCGGTTTAATAATCATGCTACCCCAAAACGCAGGGCTGGAGTGCTGCCAGGATTTGGTGCGGAAATCCTCACCCTCAAACACGCGAGCATCCAAATTAAGGTTAGCAGACTTGGGGGCAACACCTACAGCCGCAATAAAGTAAGGTACGGCACTGTCACGCTGGGAGCCATCAGCTCGCCACACGGCATCGTTGCGATTCTCATCACAAATAACGGTCTCGTCCTCCCCCATAACAGTGGGATCATACCAGCCCATCAGGAATCGTTGGGGGCTATGCCCGCGTTTACCAACGGCGGTATCCATGTTGCTATCCTGATAACGCCCGGCAAAACCATTCATCACAGAGATAGCCTCTACCACCTGAGGTGCAAACCACACGCCGTCCGTTGTATAGGCACCGCCGGATGCATTGATACCGAGTCTCAGGCGCAGTTTGAAGTGGCCGGCCTCCATATTAGTGGCAGATGCCACACCGGCAGCCGTACTTTGCATGCCGGAGCCCATGGTATAGAAGCGCGCATTATACCCGGCAACAGCACTGGGGTTATACCCAAGTACCAAGGGGTTATCGAAAGCACCGTTTCTGTTGGAGCGAGATGTACCGTGAGAGAAGAAGAGAATTTCACCCGGGCCGAACTCAATATCTTGCTTACCACTATTAACACTGCTCAAAAAGTAGTTACCATAGTCCATACCGAACCCGGTATCCGAGGTAGTTTGGTGCATGGCATAGGTTTGCCAAGTGTAATTCCACGTGCCGGATTGAGACACGGCATAGGTTTGCAACCATATAGTCTTGTAGGGAATGGATTGAGCCCACAGCTGCTCACCGCGAATCTTCATGGGCACATTGTATGGGTTCCACCACAAGAACATGGGGGAGAAACACATACCCAAACGGTGCACCTGCATTTTATCAGCCGTTTGTACAAGAGAGCCATCATTGTTCTTATGGTCTTCTTCCACAAGACCGAAAGTACACATGTAAGAGAGCAGCACCGGCGTGCGCGAATAACCGGCGGCCTCGTCGCCGTTATGCATCAGTGAGCGGGCATCATAAATAGAGCAACCGCCACCGGGGGAGTACTCCTCCAAGTTTTGCGGGGTGCGGTTATCGCCTTGGTTAGGAATAGCTACACCGCTAATGCGGGTGTAGGCGTTATCTGTGTCTCCCAACAAACGAGCGGTCACATTCTTGGCATCTTTTGCGCTGCCATCCGGCCAGCAGTTGTAGTAGGCAAACAAGTTCTGCCAAGAGCCAATGGGCAGGTTTTTCTCTGAGCCGGCAGCCAAGTCGCCATCATACTCCACCAAGGGGCAGTCGCGTCTTTCATCTGCCCGAAACTCGCGCTCTGCTTCAAAATTGCCCTCTTTACCAAGCAAGAGGCAGAGGTCTTGCTTGAGACCACCGCTACGCACGTTGACAGGCAAGGAATAAGAGCTTGTCGTTACATCAAAGAAATAAGGCATGCCAAACTGCGTTACACCATCCACATGAGCCAAGCTACGCATGGTGAGCAATTTTTCAGGCTCCTCAATGTCTCCGGCGTTAAACGAGCCATCCTTAAAGATGGGGGCAGGCGTGTTCCAGGTTGCACGCAAGACCTCCCGGGGGGAGGACCCAATCTTGGGGTCTTTAATGGTTACTTTTGACTTCTGGTTTTCACCACCTACCCACCAGGCATAGCAAGCTTTGTTGCGGCCAACGGAGGGGGTGTAAACCAAGTCTGCAAACACGCAGTTTTCATCTCTTGTACCGGCGGTGCCCAAGGTGCCCTCACCTACCATGCACACGCGCTTACCGGGTTGGGAGGTACCCAAACGGGCAACATTGTCAAACTTTTTAAGCTCTGAGGGTTGGCGAGAGGAGATAAGCCACTGGCGGAACATGGAGGGGCGCCCGGTTTGGTACGTCTCCTTTATTTTGGAGCCCTTGTGCTCCCCGTATTTGGCGGCACCATAGATGGGGCCGGTCCAGCTATCCCACACACCCAGAATATATTGAGAGCCACGTTTATCTGAAATGCCGGAGTTAGCGGTAACACGGCAATCCGGCCCGAGAGCCACCTGCAACTCACCCAAGGCGGCATCCAACCCCACCAAGGCTTGCTGGCGGGCCTGCGCTTGCAGAATCGTTTGGGCAGAGATTCGGCTCTGCGAAGAGGCTGTGGCCATAATACCCACGGCAAGAAGCGCTAACAACATCATCAGCGTCAAAGAAGCAATCAAGGCAAATCCATGCTTCTTTCTCTTGACTAATTTCTTAGGCAAAGGTTTAAAATTTCTGAGCTTCATAAATAAAAATGCAAGTACCATATCAGTATACAGCAATCCCCCCTCACGTCAAGAAAAAAGCGCATTCTCCCCACGGAAAATGCGCTGAAAGGTAAGCATAATGATGCAGATGGCTACATATATCAGGAAATATGGCGGACAAAGAGGAATTCTTTGATACGCGCATTGGCGGAGGCTCGCAGCTCCGCCGGGGTATCATCCTCCAGCACACGCCCATGTTCCAGGAAGATGATACGGTCCGCCAGTTCACAAGCAAACCCCACATCGTGAGAGACCACAATCATCGTCATACCATCCTGCGCAAGGTCTTTCATGAGGGCTTGCACCTCCCCCACCATCTCGGGGTCCAGGGCAGAGGTAGGCTCATCAAAGAGGAGCACCTCGGGCTCCATCGCCAAAGCACGCACAATAGCCACGCGTTGTTTTTGCCCGCCGGAGAGCTGCATGGGGTACGCCTCCGCCTTATCTGCCAGGCCGATACGCTCCAACAATTGCAGGGCACGCTCTTGCGCTTGGGGCAAGGTCAACAAGCCGGCTTTAACCGGGGCAAGGGTGATATTTTGCACGATATTGAGGTGGGGGAACAAATTAAAGTGCTGAAACACCATCCCCACACGGGAGCGATAGGCGTTGAGGGCTTTTTCCGTGCACGGCACTGGTTGGCCGTGGAACAACACCTGCCCGGCATCCGGCTGCTCCAAAAAGTTCATACAACGCAGCACGGTACTTTTACCGGCACCGGAGGGGCCCACCAAAAAGACAACTTCACCGGGTTTCACCGCCAGAGACACGCCGTCTATCACGCGCACCCCGGCAAATTTCTTCACCAAATCCTGCAATTCTAAAATCGGGTTATCGTTCATTTTTTTGCAAGTATTTTTCGAGTTTCTTCAATAAATGGCTGAGCACCACTACCATGGACAAATAAATGAGCGCCACGGCCAGCAACGGCAAGAAGGCATCATACGTTTGGCTCAGGATGATGTCTCCCCCCTTAGTCAAATCCTGCAAGGCGATGTAACCGCAAATACTGGTTTCTTTCAGCAGCACAATAAACTCATTCCCCAAAGCCGGCAACACATTTTTGAATGCCTGCGGCAAGATGATACTGCGCATGGTGTAGCCATAGCCCAGCCCCAAACTGCGCCCGGCCTCCATCTGCCCCTTATCAACAGACATTATGCCGGAGCGTATAATCTCTGCCACATACGCCGCAGAGTTAAGCCCGAATGCCACAATAGCCACCAACACCTTATTGACCTCCACCGAGCCGAAAATCACAAAATAGATGATGAGCAACTGCACCACCACAGGCGTGCCTCTTATCACGGTAAGGTACAAACGGCACAATGCATCCGGTATCTTAAGGCGGTCCGTTTGGTCTGCCGTACTGCGTATCATGCCGATGATTCCGCCCAACAGAATACCGATAAGTGCGGCTGCGGCAGATATCTCCACCGTAACCAGCAAGCCGTTTGCCAGGTACTTCCAGCGGTCGTTTTTGATAAAATTGGTATGGAAGGAGGCCCACAGCCCCTGCTCTGCCGCGGGGGTAGCAGCAGCCGTTGACGGAGAATCCGCATGCATGCGGGCAATGCGGGCGAGTGTGCCGTCCTGCTCCATCTCCTCAAGTGTTTTATTGAGCATAGCCAGCAGCTCGGGGCGGTTTTTATTAACGGCTATGGCGTATTCCTCTTCCGTAAGCGGGGTGGGCAAAATTCTGAGCGCAGCATTGCGCGCCACGTGCTTTTCTGCCGGCAGATTATCCAAAACAACGGCATCCACCTTGCCCGCCACCAATGCCGCCACGGCCAAAGCCCCGTTGGCAAAGCGCTCCGGCTCGCCCATGTTTTCCGCCACATACAAATCCCCCGTCGTGCCGGACTGCACACCTATGCGCCTGCCGGGTAACAGGGCGGCCTCCGTAATTGAGGAATCTGCCGGCACAATAATTACCTGTTGCGCGCGGGCGTAAGGGCGTGTAAAGTTCACTTGCTTCTCGCGGTCCGCAGACACCGTGATACCGGCGGCGGCAATATCCACCTTACCGGCTTGCACAGCAGCAATGACGGATTCAAACTTCATGTTCTCCACCCGTGCTCCCAGGCCGTTGCGGCGGGCAAGCTCTGCCACCACATCTACATCCACCCCCACTATTTCATCACCCTTAAAATACTCGTAGGGCGGAAAAGTGGCATCCGTAGCCATCACCAACTCGGGCTCTCGCTCTTCTTTGCAACCGCTGAAACACATCAACAGCGGCAGCAACACCAGCATTATGATACCCCATTTATTCTGCATTCGCATGCCCCGAGTCTAGCACATGCGCCCTCACTTTTCAAGAGCGGATGGTGCCTCAAAAGCCCTTTATTCCTAAAAACTCTAACAACCGCCTCCCCTGTGCGCAGATGCATTACAACGCGCATTTTTTCATTCCTGCTCCATTTTGAGGCAGGTTTCTTGCGTTTTCTGATAAAAATTGCAGCAGGTTATAAAATTTCTTTTGCAATTTCAGAGCAATTAATATAAAATACGCCCATGATGAACGAATCGCAACAAATCCTGCAAGGGGTTATACAAGACTCCATGCAAATCCTCCCCGAGGCAGCCTCCCCGAGAGATTTACAGCCGGAGGTACTTCCCCGCAAAGTCAGCATCTGCATGGGGGTTCGGCGTTGTGGCAAAAGCACCTTGCTGGAGGGGTATTTGTGTGAATTGATAAAAAAGGGGGTTCCAAGAGAAAACATCTTATGGCTCAATTTTATGGATGACCGTTTATCCGTTTTAATGAACGGAAATTGGAACAATTTATATGAGGCCTATTACGGTTTGTACCCGGAGAAAAGGCGGCAGGAAAAGGTATACATCATCTTTGATGAAATGCAGGGCTACCCGCAATGGGAGCTTTTCATTGAGAGAATGCGCAGAGAAGACAACTGCGATATATTCCTCACCGGCTCCTCTTCAAAACTATTATCAAAAGAAATCGGCACAAGCTTGCGTGGTCGCACGTTGTCGTGGGAGCTTTTTCCGTTTTCCTTCGGAGAAACCTTAGTACGCAAGGGAATTGAGCGCACGACAAAAGGCGACACAACACACCGTTTAATGGTAGAAAAGACTTGGAGAGAATACGTTGAACAAGGCGGTTTCCCGGAGGTTTTCGGGCTATCCGCCCAAACACGGCTTAGACTACATCAAGAATACTTCTCTTCCATTTTATACCACGATGTCGTAGAGCGAAACCAAGTAAAACAGCCTCTGTTATTACGCCAAGTAGCCAAAAGAGCACTTGCCCAAACAGGCACGCTGTTTTCTGCCAGTAAAACAGCCAAAGACTTCGCCTCGATGGGCTTCAGGATAGGTCGCGACGAAATAAGTGAGTATATGCAATGGCTGGAAGATGCCTACTTTATCATCGCGGTTCCCCCGGGTTCCCCGTCCATGGGAATACAACAACGCCGTATGAAAAAAATATACTGTGTTGATCATGCTCTGGCTCAGTCATTGGGTGCCAGAATAACCCCGAATCGCGGTCAATTACTTGAAAACATGGTATGTGTTCAGTTACGGCGCCACTGTCAAACACTTTATTACTACAATACTCGGCAGGGTTATGAAGTGGACTTCCTGGCCATATTACCGGATAACAGTCCTATGCCGATCCAAGTATGTGACAATATGGCAGACTCCACCACCCGCAACAGAGAGATTAGAGCACTCACTGCCGCAATGGCAGAGATTGAAGTTTGCCGAGCCTGGATTATTACAGCAAACCACAAGGAAACTATTACCACGCCTCAAGGCACCATCTTCTGCATTCCGGCTCCTGATTTCCTTATGGCAAAAGAATTACCGCAAGGTCAGTAAACTGCCTTGATTATTGCATTTCTGCTCTATTTTAAAGCAGGTTTCTTGCATTTTCTGCCGAAAATTTCAGCAGAAAACGCAAAAAGGAGCTCAGGAAAGTTTGCTGACGGCGGTGCGCACCAAATAGTCCACCAAAGCAGGGGTGGCAACCAGCAAATCCTTGGCGGTTTGCGGCATCTCCAGCCCCAGCACCGCTGCGGCATTGATACCGGCAGGAGTCTTGAGGTTGGCCGCTACCAAGCCTTGAATGGCGTTAACAGCCGCCTTGTCCTCCAGCAATGTTTCCAATGCCTCGCTAAGCTCAGCCGGGCAACCGGCACGCAGGGCTCCCACTACTTTATTGCGAATGGCAACAGCTGCCAAATTCTGTAATAATCCCATATCTCTATTTATTTTACGCTTACATTAATATGACAAGTATCTGCGGGGGCTTTCCCTTTTTCCCACGGGCGGGCGTACACAAGCTTCACTTCCCCCTGCCCTGCTTGCACCGCAGTAACGGTTACCACCGTTTCACACGGGGCGCCCACCATACCTCGGGGGCTCTTGTTTTCCATCAGCTCCAATTCCACCTTCACGGCAGGCGTGGTCTCTGCCACGCTCCACATATACCCCGTGGTAGGATTACCGGGCAAGATAATTTCCACTTTCTGCCCCACAGTCAGCTCCATACGGTGAAAATCTGCCGCCACAGCCGGTGCTGCCAACACCGCCATGCCAACCAAGGCTGTCATGATGTTTTTGTTCAACATGGCCAACTTATAGCAACTTATTGCCATAGAGTCAAGCAAAGTTTTTGAGGATGTATAGAAACCGCTGTGTCAGAAAAATCAAGGCTTTTATTCGGTAGAGCCCCCATCATATTCTTCCATAGTCCGAAAAGGTATATATCTTCGTATCGGCTCCCAATAAAAATAAAATTCATATACGGATGATTTATAATTTAAGTATAATAAATGAAACTATATGGGCCATAATTTACCAAACTTTAATATATTGATTATCGAGCGTTTCAATAAGCTCGTCATAACAAGACTCCGCTATTTCTTGCGAACTATTTTGTTTCATTATTTTATTGCTGCTTCTAATAGATAATAGAAAGTTTCCGTCCATTGTACCGGGAATCTCAAATTTTATATACCAGCTATTTTTTTGCTCTCTCTTTATTTTATAAAACTCAAATAAGATTGACGCAGAAACTTTTTCAGCAGAAAGATAACAATTCCCGTGTCTGAACTCTTCATAATTAGTATCTACTCTTACCCCACAAAGATAAATAAAAATAATTACTATATCGTGCAATAAAACAAGCAAAGATACATATAGCAATATTTTAACGATTCTGCTTAAACTAAATTTCATATAAGTATTGATCATCATGCTGAATTATTTTGCCTGCATCATTTCATATACCTGCTAATATCATCAGTAAAGCCTATAGACTCAGGCTTATCTTGATATTTTAACACTAGGTATTTGCTGATAAAATGTCTATTATCCAGTTCAAACAATAAAATGATTCCATACTCGTTTTGCACTTCTTTTTTGAAACCGGATAATTTCTTTACATCTTTTGGCTTCATTTTATACAAGGCACAAGGATGAATTTTCCATAATTCTTTTTGCTTACCTGTATACCGGTTCATTCTTAAAAAGGGACTAGCGTGATTAAAGCAATAATCACTACAAAAACAATTTAAAAATAATAGATCATTTCCTCTTAATTGATACGAAAATGGACTTATAAGTGCATTTGAGCGAGTCGGAAAATGATAATATAAGTCCAATACCTGCAATGTAATAGTTTCATCGATTTGACGTTCTTTTCGTATTTTTAAGTACTCATTTTCAAATACTTTCTTCAATGATTCCGCTTTATAAGGAGTGTTTAAATGATGTGTTATATGATAAAAAGGATACCACTTCGGCAATTCTTTGTTTATAAAGTGAGTATTGATAACATATTTAAGCGCATCATTATTATAGAAATTCATACTCTTCAGACGCCTATATTCAGCTGAAATTTTTGAATCTATTACTGCACATCTGCCTTTAAACTCTGTTTCAATAAACAACAAAGCTATGCAATGTGCTGAAAATTCATCTTTATTCTTAATAATCTCATTATCCAGCCGGTAATAGTCTTGATGTATTTGTTGATTTAATTTCAATAATTCAATTACTCCTCGTTTTGCATCTTCGATGTTTGATATATCTGCTAATACAGTTAGTAATTTTTTTGAATAAATGTTTTCTACGTTTTTTAAATACAAAGAAAAAGACTCTTCTGTCTTAAGTGGTTCAATTTGAAAATACTCATTATGTTTTTTGTAAAAGATAGACGAAAAAAAATAAAAATATAACAATAAAAACTATAATGATGCATATGCATTTTTTCATGAAATTTCAGATATTTTAGAATGCAAAAAGCGTATCCACCGATATGTTATGATAGGTTATAAGGTTCGCTTGTTCGTAAAATAACAAAGGAAGAATAAAGTGTCAAGAACCTTTTTTATTCCATTAAAAAAGGAAAAATAAGATTTCGGGCTTTTCAAAGGGATTGAATTGAGGTATAATGGCGCGCGTTATGTTACAAGCAGGTATCGTAGGGCTTCCGAATGTGGGTAAATCCACTCTTTTTAACGCTGTTACACGCTCTCGCAAGGCAGAGGCAGCCAATTATCCGTTTTGCACCATAGACCCCAATGTGGGGATGGTAGAGGTGCCGGATGACCGTTTGGCCGTGCTGGCAGAGATGCATAAGAGCCAAAAGATTGTGCCCGCCGCCATTGAGTTTGTAGACATTGCCGGCTTGGTGAAAGGTGCGGCAGAGGGCGCAGGCTTGGGCAACAAGTTCCTCTCCAACATTCGAGAGACAGATGCCATTGTGCAGGTTGTGCGCTGCTTTGAGAATGACGACATCATCCACGAGCTGGGCAGTGTAGACCCTGTGCGCGATATCGAGATTATCAACGCAGAGCTGATACTGGCAGATATTGCCGCCATGGAGAAGCGCAAGGAGAGCCGCATCAAAAAAGCCCGTGGCGGTGATAAAGAAGCCAAGGAGGAGCTTGCCCTCATTGAAAAACTGTTGCCGCATTTGGATGCGGGCAACCCTGCCATTACGCTGGAGCTGAGCGATGACGAGCGCAAACTGTTGCGCAGCTTCTTCCTGCTGTCCGACAAAAAGAGCATTTTCGCCTGCAATGTGAGCGAGGATGAGCTGGCAGAGGCCGTTAAGGACCCGGACTCTCACCCCTATGTATCCGCCGTGCGCAAATATGTGGCAGAGCATCACCATGCAGAGGCCATTGTCATCTCCGCCCGCATAGAGGAGGAGCTCTCTGAGCTGCCGCAGGATGAAGCCCTGCTCTTCCTCAACGATTTAGGGGTGGAGGACTCCGGCGTGAGCGACCTTATACGCGCCGTGTACCACCTGTTGGGGCTGCGCACCTACCTGACCACGGGTGTAAAAGAGACCAAGGCCTGGACCATACCCGCCGGGGCAAAAGCCCCGCAAGCAGCGGGTGTTATCCACACAGATTTTGAGCGCGGTTTCATTGCCGCGCAGGTGGTAGCTTATGAGGACCTGGTAGCCTGTGGCTCCCTCTCCAAAGCCAAAGAGCAAGCCAAACTGCGCATAGAAGGCAAAGACTACGTGGTGCAGGATGGCGATGTAGTGGAGTTCCGTTTCAACGTATCCAAATAAAACAGCATGAACACCCCTGCGCCGGAGACCCTGTGCATTGTCATGCCCTGCTACAATGAGTCCGCAGGCATTCGGCAAACCGTGCAGGCAGTGGAGGCTAAATTAGAAGCCCTGATAAAAGCCGGGCGTATTTCTGAGACAAGCTGCATGCTCTTTGCGGATGACGGCTCGCGTGATAACACTTGGGCTATCATTGAGAAGCTGCACATGCAGCACCCCCGTGTCAAGGCCTCTGCCCTGGCCGGTAACAGAGGCAAGGAATACGCCCTGTTTGCCGGGTTGATGGAGGCAAAGGAACTTGCGGATATCGTCATCTGTATGGATGCTGATTTGCAGCACGACATCAATGCCATAGATACTTTCCTGGACAAGCGCGCAGAGGGATACGAGCTGCTCTACGGGCTCAAAAAGAGCCGTGGTAAAGAGCCGTTCATTCGCAAAATAACAGCCCAATTGTTTTACAAGGTTATGGGTATGCTGGGTTCGCCCGTACTCAAGGGGCATGCAGACTACAGCCTCATGACCAAGCAAGTGCTGCAGGCCCTCAGCGAATATGGCGAGAGCAACATGATGTTCCGCGCCCTGCTGCGCCACACAGGTTTCCGCCAAGCTCCCGTTTATTTTGATGTATTAGAGCGCGAGCAGGGGGAAAGCAAAATGAGCATGCGGCGTTTGCTCGGGCTGAGCATCAATGCCATTACCTCATTCTCCGTGGCACCGCTGCGCCTCATTGCTTGCCTGGGCTTACTCATCTTTATCGTCAGCCTCTTCATGGTGGCATGGGTTGTCACAGATTACTTCCGCCTGGGCACCCCTAACGGGTGGGCTACACTTACCTGTAGTTTGTGGTTTTTGGGAGGCTTGGGCATGATGAGCTTGGGCATTGTGGGCGAGTACCTCGGCAAAATGTACATGGAGACCAAGAAACGCCCGCGTTATTTCATTAACAAACGCCTGCGCTGATAGAATCAGAGGCTTTTGGTCTCTCATATTGACAGATTAATTAGTAGTTGCGTGGCGAGCATCATACTCAAAAAGCCGTTCCCTTTTGTTTGGGAACGGCTTTTTGATAATGTGTGCATCAAGCCTTAAGGCACGGCACTTGCTCTGCAACTACCCTCAGGTGGCAATGCTGAAGTGGCGCTGAATATCCGCAAAGATGCGATCACGAAGCGTACGTGCTTTCTCTATGTCCCGGGTACGCAGAGAGAAGCGCAGACGTTCGGCCGTAGCGTCAGGCTTGTGGACTGTGACGTGGCACCACCATACACCGCGGTTATTCCACAGGTGGTGGTTGATATTGCCATCGTTAATACGAAGCGCGATTTTGGTTTGTTGTGATGTCATTTTCGTAAAAGGTCAGTGCAAGGGGATTGCAGTTATTGTACTCTTAGCGAACATGCGCGCGGTTCGTTTGGGAACAGCCCCGCGGCAGTCTCGTTTTTTTCTCGTAAGAGAGACAATACAAGGTGCCGCTACGTTCAAAAAAAAGTACAAAAAATTAGTAAAGGATACCGGCCTTCTTGAGGGTGTTGTAAGCACCGTTCTTGGAGATGGTGCGCAGGGCCTTGCAAGAAAGCTTCATACGGATGTAGCCACCGCGGCCACCGTTGAGCTCGGGTACCCATACACGCTTCTCCTGAAGGTTGGGATAAACGGTACGGTTAACAACCTTAGTAACGTGACGACCGATACCGCCCTTCTTCTTGGCGAGACCGGAGCGATGAATGCGGCGGCCCTTGTGCGGCATAGCAAACGTGATATTGCAGATTCTGGACATAAGATTTTAGTGCGGTTAAAGATTAGCGGAGCACCATTATACTCATTTTTTCTATCGCGTCAAGCAAAACATGTCATTTTCATCAAAAAACTTTTATCTGAGGGTAAAAAACTATCAAAAAAGTTCATTTTCAACGGTACGGGGGGCAAGTGTGTCTTAAACATAGTGCGTACGTACATAGAGCTTGAAAAATGGCCGTGTACGTGCTATTCTCCGGAACAGACAAACAATGATGAACACACAGGCATTCAATGAAGAAATAGCACGCAGCTCTGAGTGGGTGAGTGCTGTAAAAATGGAAATGGCCGGGGTGTTGGTTGGCCAGCAAAAGCTGGTGAACCGCCTCATCCTGAGTCTTCTTTGCAAAGGGCACGTATTGCTGGAGGGTGTACCGGGTTTGGCAAAAACCTTGTCGGTAAAAGCCCTGGCCGGCACCATGCATGCGGCGTTTTCTCGCATACAGTTTACCCCGGATTTGCTGCCGGCAGACTTGCTGGGCACCATGATTTACAACCCGGAGACCCGCCAATTCTCTGCCAAAAAGGGCCCTGTATTTGCCAATTTGATTTTGGCGGACGAAATTAACCGCGCCCCGGCCAAGGTACAGAGTGCCTTGTTAGAGGCCATGCAAGAGCGCCAGGTAACCTTGGGAGAGACGAGCTACCCCCTGCCCTCCCCCTTCTTGGTACTGGCCACACAAAACCCCATTGAGCAAGAGGGCACCTACCAGCTCCCCGAGGCTCAGTTGGACCGCTTCCTCTTCAAGATTATAGTAGATTACCCCGAGCGTGATGAAGAGTTGCAGATACTGAGCATGATGAGCCGCACGGGAGCCACCCCGCAAACCAAGCCGGTGGTATCCGTACAAACCGTAGAGGCCTCTCGCGCGCTGATGGACCGCATCTTCATAGACCCGGCCATAGAAAGCTACATAGTGGATTTAGTGCGCGCCACGCGTAACCCCGGCAAGGTGGACCGCCACTTGGAGGGCATGGTACGCGCCGGCGCATCCCCGCGTGCTACCATCAGCATTGCATTGGCCGCCAAGGCATTGGCATTCACCAAGCAGCGTGGCTATGTCACCCCGCAGGATGTAAAAGACCTGGCACACGATATCTTGCGCCACCGCATTCTGCTCTCTTACGAGGCAGAGGCCGCTAACATTACCAGCGACAGCATCATCGACAGCATCCTCTCTAAGGTACCTGTACCGTGATGAACTCCTGAAACACACCCGCCATGGATAAAACGCAGGAAATCATGCAGAAAGTGCGCCGCATTGAGTTGACGGCGCGCAGGCTCACCACAGCCACGCTCTCCGGCCAATACCGCGCCAGTTTCCGTGGCCAGGGGTTGGAGTTTGATGACTTCCGCGAGTACCAACCCGGGGATGACCCTCGCTTTATCGACTGGAAAGTCACCGCCCGCACGGGCTCGCCATATGTGAGGCGTTTTCATGAGGAGCGTGAGCAGGTGCTGCTGTTGGCGGTGGATACCAGCGCCTCCATGCGCTATGCAAGCAGCAAGAGCAATTACTCCAAACTGGAGTATGCCGCCCTTATCTCCGCCGTTTTAGCCTACAGTGCCGCACGCAACGGAGACAACGTGGGGCTGTTGCTGTATGGCTGCCACCCGCACTTTTACCTGCCCCCTGCCAAGGGAATGAAACAGTGCCTGCGTATCATCCGAGAGATTATCTCCGTTGCAAACAGCGGGCAGGATGTCGGTATCGAAGAAGTGGCGGCAGAGATTCTGCGCACCCAGCGCAAGCGCACCATGTGCTTTCTCATCAGCGACTTCATGATGCCGGCGGATAAACAGGCTATCGGCAAGCTGAACTTCCGGCACGAGCTGATTCCCCTGCGCGTGGCAGATGCCATGGAGCTGGAGCTACCGCAGGATGCCGGCACCGTGTGCATACAGGACCCCGAGAGCGGTACCCCCTACCACGTCAACCTCAGCTCCCCGGCGGTCAGAAAAGCCTACACCCGCGCCATGCTGGCTCACAGAGCAGAGTGGGAGGGCATTTTCACCCAACTGGGAATCGACATGCGAGACCTGCGCACCGATGCAGACTTTGTGCCCGCCTTACGGGCTTTGTTCACCCGCCGAAGCAGCCACTTTGCCCGCTGATGCCCACCATGACCACACTTGCACAAACACCGCAACCCACACTTGAGCAACCGCTTGATTTGCTCAACAGCATCCCCGAGCTTGAGCAGGGCATACCGGCAGAGGCTCTGGAGCCTGCCACCCTATCCCCCTGGTTATTATGGGGCAGCATTGTGGGCGTTATTATTGTTGCGGGTATTTTAGTGTACCTGCTGCTCAAAAAACGCAAACACACACACCCTGCCCCCACGGCAGAGGAGGTTGCCCTGCAACGCCTGGAGGCATTGAAAACTCAGCAACCCAACCTGCGCACTTGCAGTTTAGAGCTCTCCATGATACTGCGAGAGTACTTAACCGGCAAGACGGAAGACCCCGCACTCTTTGAAACGCATGAGGAGTTCAGCCGCAGGTTGGACGCCTTGTCAGCCATACCCAGGGAGTGCCAATATGCCACGCGCATGCTGTTGGAGAAGTTTGCAGAGCTCAAATACGCAGGCAGGCAAGATAATGCCCCTCAAATGGTAACAGAGCTCATTAGCGAAACTCAGGATACTATTTTAAACATACAAGAAGCCCAGCAAAGAGCCGCAGAAGCCGCAAAAGAGCTGGAAAAAGTTAAAAAATTATCATGATGACAAGCACCGCCAGCATCGTGACACTTGCCGCAGCAGAGACCGAGCGGTTCAGCAGAGACTTCATGTTTGCCGAGCCCGCTTGGTTATGGGCTTTGGTACTCATACCGCTTTTGATACTGCTGCGCCGCCGCATGGGCACGGCAGCCGCCATACAACACCCGGGTTTGCGCGTTATAGCAGAGCACTTGCCCAAGCCCGCCACACTGGCCGGATTTATCGGCCCGGTGACCATGCTTTCGGCTGTTGCCTGCATCATCGCCGCACTGGCACAGCCGCAATGGAAAGAAACCCACAAAGAGCCCATTGCCAGCGGTATAGATATCATGATTGCCTGTGACCTCTCCGGCTCTATGGCAGAAAAAGACATGCGCTTAAAGGGCCGCATTGTGGACCGCCTCACCAGTGCCCAACATGTCATCAATGAGTTCATTAACAACCGCCCCAACGACCGCATGGGGCTGGTGGCCTTTGCAGGCAAAGCCAAGCTGTGCAGCCCGCTCACCATGGATCACGACATTCTGCGCCATAAGATTGACTCCTTTTACCTGGCAGATGTCAACCCCTTCGGGCAACTGATACGCCCCGGCTATATCATTGAGGACGGCACCGCCATCGGCTCTGCCATAGCCTCTGCCGCATCCCGACTCCATGACCGTAAGGAGACAAAATCCAAAATCCTCATCCTGGTGACAGACGGCATCAACAACCGTGGCGAAATCGGCCCATTGGAGGCCGCGCAAAGTGCCGCAGAGCTGGGTATACGCATTTACACCATTGCCATAGGTAGTGATAAAAGGTTATCCGGCCGCTTGGTGCAGCACGACACTATAGATGAAAAATCCCTCAAAGAGATAGCGGAGCTTACCGGGGGCAGGTATTACCGTGCAGGCAGCAGCCAAAGCCTGGCAGATGCCTTTGCCGTGATTGACAAATTGGAGAAAACGGACTCCGCCCCCCGCACCTTCGTGGTGTATGATAAACTTTTCTATTGGCCCATGGGTGCAGCCGCCCTCTTGCTGCTTATAGCATTGGGTGCCAACATGGTGTTACCCAAACCCGCACCGTGATTTGTAACCTACACAGACAACATGAGTTTTCTATATCCATATGTACTGATAGCCTTGGCACTGCCCGTAATACTGGGCGTGGGGGCATACCTGCTGCATCTTCACCGCAAGGGGAACTGGGAGAAGCTGGTTTCCCCCGCTCACCGCAAAGAGCTGGTGCGCACAACCTCCCCGCTCCACTCCGTCATTCCGCTCATATTGGCATTGGTGGCACTGGCATGCTGCATTATCGCAGCGGCACGCCCCTTCAACGGCTATAAGAACACAGAGGCACTGGTAACGGGGCGCAACCTTATTATTGCGCTGGATATCTCCCGCTCCATGGAGACGCAGGATGTCTCCCCCTCCCGCTTGGAGGAAGCACGCACCGCAGCCCGTGTACTTATAGATGCGCTGCCTACGGATAAAATCGGCCTCATCCTCTTCTCCGGCGAGGCAGAGCTGCTTATCCCCCTTACCTACGACCACCTCACCCTGCAAGAGACCCTCAATCTGGTCAACCGCGACTGGGAGAGCTACGGGGGCTCCAACCTGGAGCACGTGCTCAAACTCGCCATGCAAAGCTTTGAGCGCGCCGCCGCTACCGGCACCAATGCTTTGGTAATTCTCAGTGATGGTGAAGACACCATGAACTTTTCCCCCGCCCTGCTGGAGGAAGCCCGCAAAAAGAACCTCATGGTTATCACCGTAGGTATCGGCACCACAGAGGGGGCTACCATACCCGACACCGAGCGTGAAAACGGCATGTGGCAAGATGCCGAGGGCAAGCATGTTATCAGTAAACTCCAACCGGAAACCCTCAGCATGCTGGCTCGAGAAACCGGCGGGGATTTCTTCATCATGAACAACTCTACGGATTTGACCGCCTTTGCGCAAACTGCCGCAGAAAAAATTGACCGCCATGAGGAAGCGCAATCTGCCGGCAAAGCCCCCAATGATATGTACGAGTATTTTGCCGTAGCCGCGCTGCTGTTGGCTGTGGCTGCCATATTGCTGGCAACCCGCTGGCGACGCATGCCCACCAACCTTACACGCAAAGCAGGCATGCTCATATTAATGGCACTGGTACCGGGGCAACTGCAAGCAGCCCCGCAAAAAGAAAGCCATAATGCCTACAAGCAGGCACTGAATTATCAAAAAGAAGGCAAAACGGAGGAATGCGCCGAGCAGCTCTCTAAAGCCCTGTTGGATGCAGATACCCACATGCAAGCTGCTGCCTTGCAACGTTTGGGTAATCTCAAAATGGAAAAACACTTTGATGAGCTCCGCAAATTATATACCCCCTCTGCTCAAGGGCAACCGGCTCAACCTACCATTCAGCAGCTCGAATCCATCGTAAAAAAATTACAGGCAGATTCCGTCTACTATCAGGATGCCCTTAAAGCACAAGCAGATTTCGCCCCGGCTAAAACAAATGCAGAGCGTGTCAACAAGCTCGTAGAGCTCATTAACAAAGAAATTGAGCGCCTCAAACAACAACAAAAAGAAAACGAACAGAAAAAGAAAGAGGAGCAGAAAAAACAAAACGAGCAACAGAAACAGAACGACAAGCAGAAGCAGGACGAGCAGCAAAAGCAAGACAACCAGCAAAAGCAGGACGATAAGCAAAAGCAAGACGACCAACAAAAGCAGGACGATAAGCAAAAGCAGGACGACAAGCAAAAGCAGGACGACAAGCAGAAGCAGGACGACCGGCAAAAGCAAGACGACAAGCAAAAGCAGGACGATCAGCAAAAGCAGGACGACCGGCAAAAGCAAGACGACAAGCAAAAGCAGGACGACAAGCAAAAGCAGGACGACCGGCAAAAGCAAGACGACAAGCAACCATCTGAGCAGGAATCTGAATCCGATCAACAGGCTGACCGTCAACCCCAACAATCTGCTGCTGCACACCGAGAACAACGCAAAAAACAACGCGCACGTGATATTCTGAACATGAACCGAGACGAAGAAGACGAGGCCGCAGCCCGCAAATTGCGCCGCGAGTTCGAGTACCACACACAGCGCAAACGTCCTAACAAGGATTACTGATTTTCCCCACCCTGAACCATGATTTTCAATATGAAAAAACTCATCAGCCTTATCATCTGTCTGGCATGCGCCATCATATCTACCGCGCAGGCAGACATACAAGCCTTATGGTCCACAAACGCCGCACTGCCCGGGGAGAAGGTGGTTCTGCTGCTTCAAAATGAGCACAAAGACCTCGTAAGCCCCGTACGCATACGCCAGGTAACCCCCGGAAAAATAAAAAATGGGCATTTTATCCAAAATCGCAGCAGCCGCGACAACTATTACGAGGAGGCCCTGGCAGATGCCAATGGCAACACATACGGACGCGTAGAAATATTCATGATTCTTGTAGAAGTGGGCGGCAGCGGTAAAGTGGAGTGTGAAAACATTGAGGTAACCTTATCCTCCGGTCAAAAAGAAAGCGTCAAAATACCCGAGCTGCCTGTCTACACCACTGCCAAGGTAGAATGGCGCACTGTAGATGATAACAACGCCACAGACAACGGCAAGCCCCTTACCTTTGGTACTATGTGGTTAACAGAACCGCAAGAGTACTATGCAGGCCAACCCATACAGGCAAGCCTCAAACTCTTGTTGCCCTCAAGCTTTAACAGACTGGAGCAACAGCCGGGCATTGTTTCTCAAGGGGTCAAGGCGGACCCGTTCCGCACCCCCATCGCCGGGGCCCCCGGCGCCCTGATTCAGCACTGGTTTCCGCTGCGGGAACGCACCGTACAGGCACGCGGGCAGCAATGGGTAGTGATGGATTTGGAGGTAAACCTCATCCCCCAAAACACAGCCGGCAATAAAGAGGGAGAGTACGATGTTTATGTAAGCGTGCCCTGCCTTTTCCAAATGAAGGAAACAATTGCAGAAAGTACCGGCAATTACACCTTCCACAGCACCACCATCCGCCCCTTGCCGCTTACTCTCAAGCTGCCCAAATTGGCATTAAACACCCCCCGCCCCTTGCCGCCCAACCCTCCGGCAGACTTTTCGGATATGGTCGGCAGCTTCAGCATCTCCACCTCAACAGAGGCCAAAGACCTGGCCATGAATGAGATGATAGACGTGCAAATCACCGTAAAAGGCACCGGAAGCTTAGAGCAACTCACCTGCCCGCAACCACGCGAGGCCGAGAACTGGAAACTCATGCCCCCCACTCGCAAAATTGAATACTCCCCCACCGGCAAACCCCAAGCCGTCATCTTCTCTCAACTCATGCGCCCGGTGGTAGAGGTAGCCGGGGTGCCCTCCTTCTCGTTCAGCTATTTCGATGCCGAGGCAGAGGAATACAAAACGGCAGAATCTCAACCCATAGGCCTGCCTTGGCGCGCAACGGAGGCCGCGGGGTCCGGGCAAGTCACCGCCGCCTCTGCCGCACCGCCTGCCGGCACCGTGCCCGTGGCAGAGCTGGCGGATATTTACCACTTCCTGCCCAACGAGTCAGAGGGCGGCAACGCCGCCGCCACCACCCTGCCTAAGTGGCTGTGGTACTTGCTCTACCTGCCCGGGGCCGGCATTCTCTTGTGGCTCATCGGCAAACGCGCATACAACGCCTGGGCTCAAAAAGCAGGCCTGCGCAACAGAGACAAAGCACTCAACCGCATTGCTGCAGAGCCGGATGCCGCGGCCTTCCTCAAAGGCATTGGTGCTTTCATCGAGAGCAACATCCCCAACGCCGCCAACACACCCGAGCTGCAAGCCATTCTCAACAAGAGAGACGCAGAGGTGTTCCGCCCCGATGCCACCCCCCATGTCACCAAGGAGGAAAAATCCGCCATGCTGCGCAGCGTGCGCAAGGCGCTCTCCTGCCTTGTGGCAGCCTTTGCCGTGTTGGGGGCCATTGCCCCGCTCTGCCCCGCCGCAGACAGCGCCATGAAACACTATGAAGCAGGGCAATACAGCAAAGCTCTTGAAGAATTGGAGGCAGAGCTGAAAGCCGAAACCGACACCCGAGACCGCGGCGAGCTCCTCTACAACATCGGCAACTGCAAATACCGCCTCAACGAGCCCGGTGAGGCAGCCCTGTACTACGCCCGCGCCCTGCAAGAGTCCCCGGGGCTGGCAGAGGCAGAGGCCAACCTGGCATTCATTCAGCGTAAAGAGGGAGCCATCCTCCCGCAACAAGACACGGCAGACAAAGTGTTCACCTTTTTGAGCTACCCCCAACTGTGGGTTGCCACCATCATCTGCACGGCAACCTTACTGCTCTGCATTGCCCTGAGCCTGCTGCTCAAAGACAAATTAAAACTCACGCTGCGCACCCTCATCGGCATCAGCCTTTTCCTGAGCCTGTTGTGCGGGGCAGACTACATCTACTACGCCACGCGCAGCGTGCCGGATCTCACCGCCACCCCACCCGCAGATTTAGCCTACATCACCAAAGCCACCTCTGCTCGCAGTGCCGCACTCGATACCGCCAAAAAAGTGGTAGAGCTCCCTGCCTCCACCCCCGTGCACCTGCTTGCCATACGCGGTAACCATCGCTATGTAGAAACCTTCTCCGGCGTGCGTGGGTGGGTTCCGGCAGATTCCGTCACGGCATTAGACCCGCACGGCACCTCCGCAAAAGCCCCCGTCATCCTTAAATTCGAATGAGAAAGGCCCTACACTACACACTGCTCACCATCAGCATCCTGCTGCTGAGCATTGCCCTGCTCTGGTGCTTAGGGCTGTGGGTATACCAACCCATCAGCCTTATCCCCGTTGCCCTGCTGCTTGCTGCATGGGGGGCTTGGTATGCCAAGCGTAAGCAATACCCCGGGCATACCTTACTGTGGTTGTGGGGGCTTGTGCTGCTCAACATCGTCACCTTTAAGCTCATTCCCGGCCCGCAGCCCGAAAAATGGCAAACGCCTTGGGCAGTTGCACCCCAATTCTCCTTCAGTGAGGATGGCAACCTGCTCACCATTGCCAATATTCGAGACTTCGAATACCGCACCGAGCATGACTACACCCCCCGCTACCGCACAGAAACCTACGACCTGCGCACCATCACCGGCGCAGACTTTGCAGCCTGCCATTGGGATGGCATGGAGACCGTTTGCCACACCATGATGAGCTTCTCCTTTGCAGATGGTCGCCACCTGGTCGTCTCCGCAGAAACCCGCCTGCCCGAGGGCGAGGAGCAAACCGCCATCGGTGGCCTCTACAAACGCTACGGTATCCTCTACCTGTTCGGTACGGAGGAGGACATCTTCGGCCTGCGCACCAATTACCGCCACGAGGACCTCATGCTCATGCCGCTTAAAGCCACCCCCGAGCACGCACGCACCATGCTGCTCAACTTTGTAGCCTTACAACAAGCCGCAGCAACCAACCACACAGCCTACAACACCGTGGCAGACAACTGCTCCACCGGCGTTATCAACACCTTCCGCACCATCGCCCCCAACATGCCGTGGTACTACAACCTGCTCCCCATTCACAATGGGGATATTGCCCGTGTGCTCTTTAAACACGGTGCCGTCCGCACCATCCCCGGCGAATCCTTTGAGCAGTTCCGCAAACGCTGCTACCTGGGCTACGACCCCGCACCCAATACAGCCCCCTCTTACTCAAAAGCCCTGCGCGATAAAATAAAAAGGTAAGACCGTCCCCTCCCCCCCCCATCAACGCCGTTAGGCGTTCTTCATTGCGGGCCCGGCCCGCTCTTCATAAGCCACCGTAAGGTGGCTTCTTCACTACGGCGCAGCCGTTCTTCATTACGAGCGCAAGCGAGTATACAAACCACGGCTGGGGATAATAGCAGAGCCTTACAACTTGTTAGTTGCGTGGTATCATACGAATTACGCCACCCCGGCACGCCTTAGCCCGTAGGGCGGCAGGCAACACTCTGCTGTCGGCCTCCTCACGATGTTCGTCGGGCTCCTTTTCATTTTTGTTCAATACCCGGGGTTGCGCCGCTGGCGCGGCTTACCCCGGGCTATTGGTCTTTCGCCCCGCCGGTAGGCGGGGCTTGTGAATCTACGGTGCCGGCCACGATCCATCACACGGCATCCCCTCGAGCGCCAAATTTCGTATTTCGTATTTCGTATTTCGTATTTCGTATTTCGTATTTCGTACTTTCCTACTTTCTCGGTCTGTGTGGCTCGAGGGTTTGTCTGGCTTCTTGCTCGCGGGTGCGGGCGGATTGCCAGGCAAGCTCTTGCAGGTGTTGTTGCATGGCAAAGGGTTTGGTGCGGGGTGGCGGGGTAACGGGCACGGATGTGCCATCCGCACGCACTACATAGGCTTGGGCGGTGTCATTAAAACAAGCATCTAAAATAGCCTGCACGCGGGTGGTAAGCTCAGGGTTTTCAATGGGCACCATCAGCTCCACACGGCGGTCCAGGTTGCGGCTCATCCAGTCTGCACTGGCAATATACACCAAGGGGCTGCCGCTGTTGGCAAAGCAGAAAATGCGGGCATGCTCCAAATAGCGGTCAATAATACTTATAATGCGGGTGCGCACACGGCCTTGGGGGGTGCCGGGGGTCCAGCAGCAAATGCCGCGTACATTCAGGTTAATGCGCACGCCAGCTTGAGAGGCGTCCTCCAAGGCCTGCATGACTTCCTTATCATTCAGGGAGTTCATCTTGGCGCGAATCTCCGCAGGCTCCCCACGGCGGGCGCGCTCGGTTTCGGCTGCTATCAGCTCCAGCAGGCGTTTCTTCATCATGCCGGGGCCGGGGAACAAGCTGCGGAAACGCATCAAGCGTGTCAACCCTGTGATGGAGTTGAAGAACTGCGAGGCATCCGCCCCCAAGTTTTCATTGCAGGTTAAGAGATTAAGGTCGCTGTACAGCGCAGCGGTGGTCTCATTGTAGTTGCCGGTGCCAAAGTGGCAATAGCGGCGCAGCGTGCCGTTCTCTCGCCGCACTACCAAGGTGATTTTGGCGTGTGTTTTAAAGCCTTTCACACCGTATACCACCTGCACGCCGGCTTTTTGCAACTGCTCTGCCTGCATCAGGTTGCGGCTCTCGTCGAAACGGGCTTTCAGCTCCACCAGCACGGTCACTTGCTTGCCGGACTCTGCGGCACGGCACAAGGCTGCCACAAAGCGCGAGTTGCGCGCCGTGCGGTATAACACCTGCTTAATGGCCACCACATCCGGGTCTGCCGCGGCTTCTTCCACAAAGCGCACCACGGGCTCGTAGCTTTCAAAGGGGTTGTGTATCAGGATATCACCCTGGGCTATGTTATCAAACATGCTCAGCGCGGGGTCCACCGCAGCGGGCGGCACGGGGGTCCAGGCCTCCATCTTCAGGTGCTCGTTGCCGGGGTCATACGCCAGGCGGCCAAAGTCCACCAACTGCAAGGCGCCCTGCACCGGGTAGGCGCAAAACTCATCTGCCCCCACCATGTCGGCTATGCGTCGCGCAAACTCCGGCGGGGTATCGGCGGGTATCTCAAGGCGCACGCAGTCGGAGAATTTGCGTGCCACCAGCACCGCCTCCATCTCCTGCGCAAAATCGCCGCCCTCTTCCTCTGCCACGGCTATATCACCATTGCGCGTTACACGGAACGTGCTCAGGTTCACAATGGGCTCCCCGGGGAACAAGTGGCTGATAAACTCGCGCACCAGTGCCTCCAGCAGCACATAGCCATCCCTACCCAAGGCGGCAGAGTGCACACGGCGCGGCAGGGCATCCGGCAGCACCACCGTAACCAGGCGCGTGGCCTCGCTGTCCGGCTCGCGCAGCTCTATGGCCAGTATAATGTGCAGGTTGGGCAGCAGCGGCGGGCGCTCCACCTCCATGGCCAATGGTGTTAGCAAGGGCGCAATTTGGTTAAGAAAGTGCTCCTCCAACGCTGCGTACTGCGTCTCTGTAAGCTCATTGATGGGCAAGGGGCTGATGCCTGCCTGCTGCATCAGCGGCATGAGCTCTCGGTTCATCAGCAGATATTGGTCTGCCACCATGCCGGCGGCGCGCATGCGTATCAGCTCCAGCTGCTCCGTAGGGGCAAGCCCCTTGCGGTCCGCAGCATACTTGCCGCTTTGGCGCAGCAACATTAGGCCGCCTACACGCACCTGGAAAAACTCATCTAAATTGCTCGCGCTGATAGACAAAAACTTAACCCTCTCCAAAAGCGGCAGCTCCCGCCGGTATGCTTGGTCAAGCACCCGTTGGTTAAACTCCAGCCATGATATCTCTCGGTTTATGTACATCTTTTCTCTCGCGCGCCCGCTATTATAGCATTTTCTCCCCCGCATTTCAAGCAGGAAAATCCGCCATGCATATCCCGAAAATTCGGGATATGTGGATTTACAATTTACGATGTACCATTTACAAAGTTAAAGTTCGGCGGGCATTCGCCCGCAGGGCAATCCCTATCATTTGCTGTTCGTTGCGTTTTCCGAGGTCCCCCGAATAACGATTTACCCGTCCTCGCATCACATGTTCCCCGTTAAAAGGAACGCGCCTCCCCGTGGGTGAGGAGACGCGATGAAAACACCTAGCTCTTTCGGAGCTTTACTTGCGGCGGCAACGGCTTGTCACGCCAACCAGTCTCGGCGTATCGCAGAGAAGCCGGAAGCTTTAGCGGCGGCGACGACGTGCAGCCAAACCGACCAAGGCCAGCAAGCTCAGAGTTGCCGTGGCGGGCTCGGGAACAAGGACCGCCTCATTCGCAGCAATAAGACTATCCCTTGTCCGAGACGTTGCGCTGGTTGTCACTTGCGGAGTACCTAACAAAGAATCGGCGTATGTTATATTAGCAATGTAATTACTACTCCATTTATATTTTTTTCTATCTCAAAAAATGGCCATGAGATTTACCGATTCGATTTGATGAAAAGTTGTTAAAAACAAAAAAAACGAAAATTTCTGCTGGACATCTCATTCAAAATGAGACGAGCTTACCTTTTACCGGGAGGATATCAAACATACACCATCAATACGGCGTCGGTTTACCGTTGCGCTCGCGGAGGCCACGGCGCATGTTATCGTACATGCGTTTGCCTTGCTTGGTGTTTTGGCCTGCGGCGGTGTAAGAGGGGTGGTGAAGGTTCCAGTCCTTGTCATCGCGCACGGTGGCCCAGTGTTCAATGGGGTAACGGTGGCCAACGGGGTACACATCTGCCAACCACTCTGCGGAGTTGGCGCGGTCTTGCCAGTCTTCTGTGTCAATATCTTCTTTGGGGATGAAGAGGAGGCGGCCGCCGAGGCGCCAGGCATCCAAAATAACGGCATGGGGCCAAGAGTTATCCACCGGGGTGAGGTAAACGCAGTTGTGCTCACGGCCGGTGCCTTTTTTGTAGACGCAGCAGCCGATATTAAAGAACTGCAGGTGCAGGCGGCGCAGCTCGCGGTACATATCATGCTGGTAATGCCAGCAAAGGCCGCGCTCCAGGGCAGAGTCGCTCAGGCTGTTGACCAGCACATTATTGCGCCAAGCGGGCCAACGGCGGGGTTGATTGATTCTGCCGATGGCGGCGGCGGCTTTGTAGGATGCATCTGCCAGCGTGCGGGCCTCTGCCTGGGCGGCGGGGAGCTTTTGCTGCGCCTCGGGCAGCAGGGATAAAAGTTGCTTATAAAGGTCTGTGCGCTGCAGCTGCACCTCGGGGGTATCCTCAAAACCGATGGGCGGGGCCGTTTGGCAGGAGGGTACAAAGCAAGCGGCCACCATGGCCAAGGTAAGAGAGAGGAGGATGCGGTTCATGCGTTAATAGTTGGTGAGGGATTCCGGGTGCTCTGCCTGCCCTTTGAGGATATTGTTCATCATGTTACGGTATTGCGGGGTAAACCACGCCTGCGGCCACCAAATATCCACGTAAGAAGAAGGCATACCGAAGAGGGAGAGCTCATACCACTTGCGCTTGTTGCGAATGCTGGCCCAATGCTCCATGGGGTATTGGTGTCCCTCTGTATAAATGGGGGCCAAGAAGGCGGTGATTTCCGGGCGGTCTGCCCATTGGTCGGGGTCAAGATCCCACGCATTGAAGACTTGCAGGCGGCCGTTGTAGGGCCAGGCATCCAGCACCCAGGCATGGGGCCACCCGGTGTTTTTGGGGGTGGCGAATACACAGTTGTGCTCGCGGCGCGTGCCTTTGTCTCTGACACAGCAGCCGATATTGAAGTATTTAAGAGGGCGGCGGCGCAGCTCACGGTACATATCATGCTGGTAGTGCCAGCAGAGGCCGCGGTCTTGAATGCGGGCATTCACTAAGTAGTTGCCTGCCCAGCCGGGAAAATAGGAGTCATTGACGCGGGCAATGCCGGCGGCGGCTTTGTAGGCGGTATCGGCAAGCCACTGCGTTTCTTGTATGGCATCGGGCAGCGAGCGTTGCTCTTGAGGCAGCATGAGCAACAGGTTCTCTTGCAGGGTGGTACGGCGCTCCGCCACCATGGTGGTGGTGGTATAGCTCGGCGAGGGCGGGTAGCAGCTGCTCACCCCGGCTGCAACTACGGCGCAGGCTGCCATGCAGAGAATGTTTTTGATTGCTGTGTTCATGCGGGCGCGCATTCTACCATAACAGCTTGAAATTATCAAGCGCATAGCTACTGACGTTGTGTCAGTAAAATTGGGAATCTCTAAAAACTCTGCAACCCTCACAAATTGGTAGTTGCGAGGTAACATACGAAATCCGAAATCCGAAGTCAATTTAGTTCGGCTCACAGCTACGGGAAATCTCCCTTGCTGTTCGCAAAATAAGCATTGCTATCTCAACGCTTACTGCCGTAATTACACCGGTAACTTATGCAAGGCTTTGCAACATTGC
>SUVJ01000117.1 GCA_015062045.1 Akkermansiaceae bacterium | reverse complement strand
CACCAGCTTGTTGAACGGCTCGTTGGTGGATACCAAACCGTAATCGTACAGAACCTTGTGCCAGAAACGGGCATAGAGCAAGTGCAGCACGGCATGCTCCGTACCACCCACGTACAAATCAACACCGCCGGGGTTAGCACCGCCCATCCAGTATTTCTCTACCTCAGGGTCAATAAAGGCTTTGTCATTCTTGGGGTCCAGATAGCGCAGGTAGTACCAGCAAGAGCCTGCCCACTGGGGCATGGTGTTGGTCTCGCGGGTAAAGTCCTCGCTGTACTGAATCCAGTTGGTGGCTTTCACCAAGGGACCACGCGGGTCGCCGCTGGGCTTAAAGTCCTCCATCTCGGGTTGGAGCAGGGGGAGCTCGCTCTCGGGGATGGCGTAGTGGTTGCCGTCCTTACTGTTCCAGATAATGGGGAAGGGCTCGCCCCAGTAACGCTGGCGGCTGAAGAGCCAGTCACGCAGTTTGTAATTGACCTTGCCGCAGCCATAGCCTTTTTCCTCCAGCCAAGCTGTCATCTGCTTCTTGGCCTCGGGTACGCTCAAGCCGTTGAGGTGCTCGGAGTTGACCATGGTGCCGTCATACCCGCAGAAGTTTTGCCACGGGGTGTCTGCCGTATCCGGCTGCACCACTTGAATGATGTCCAGCCCGAACTTGGTGGCAAACTCAAAGTCTCGGCTGTCGTGTGCGGGCACGGCCATAATGGCACCTGTGCCGTAGCCGGTGAGCACATAATCGGCAATCCAGATGGGAATCTGCTTGCCGTTGACGGGGTTGGTGGCATAGGCCCCGGTGAATACACCTGTCTTATCCTTGCTCAGCTCGGTGCGCTCCAAGTCGCTCTTGGCGGCGCAAGCGGCTTTATAGGCTTCCACAGCTGCCTTTTGCTCGGCGGTGGTGATGGTGTCTACCAACTCATGCTCCGGTGCAAGCACCATGTAGGTGGCGCCGAACAGGGTGTCCGGGCGGGTGGTGTATACGGTGATGGTGTTGCCTTGGCAGTCAAAGTTGACCTCTGCACCGGTGGACTTGCCAATCCAGTTGCGCTGTAAGAGCTTGATGCTCTCCGGCCAATCAAGCGGCTCCAATTCATCGATAAGGCGTTCTGCATAGGCGGTGATGCGCAGCATCCACTGGCGCAGCTTGCGGCGCTCCACAATGTGGCCCTTGCTCTTCCACTCCTCTGCCTCTTCATTGGCCAGCACGGTGCCCATGTCGGGGCTCCAGTTTACCATGCCCTCTGCCACATAGGCAAGGCGTACATTGTCAATCTGTTCGCGGGTCCAGCCCTTGGCCTCCAGCTCGCTTACGGGGCGGGCTTTCTTAAGCTCCTCGTTGTAGTAAGAGTGGTATAAGCGCAGGAATATCCATTGCGTCCACTTCACATAGGTGGGGTCGGTGGTGGCAATCTCACGGTCCCAGTCGTAGGAGAAACCCAGCATCTTGAGCTGGCGACGGAAGGTGTCGATATTAGCGTAAGTGGTGATGGAGGGGTGCTGCCCGGTCTTGATGGCATACTGCTCTGCAGGCAGACCGAAGGAGTCCCACCCCATGGGGTGCAGCACGTTGTAGCCGTTCATTCTCTTATAACGGCTTACAATATCTGTGGCAGTGTAGCCCTCGGGGTGGCCTACGTGCAGGCCCGCACCGCTGGGGTAGGGGAACATATCCAGCACATAGCACTTAGGCTTGCCGGCATCAAAGCCTTCCTCCCCGGGGTTTAATACCTTGAAAGTCTTTTCAGAGTCCCAAACGTTTTGCCATTTGGGCTCAAATACATCAAAAGGATACGGATTCTTACGTTCTGACATGTCGCGCGCGACTATAATACACCCGAACATGAAAATCAAGACTTTTCCCTCCTTTTTGTCCCTGATGTCAAAATTAAAAGCACTTATGGGGCTGAGTTTGTTGATGCCGCCCGTTGTTTGTGCTGTTGCAGCTGCTATTCGTGTGGCGGCTGCTGCTCAAAAAGCGGAGACTGCCATTGCCGGCTTGGTTAAGAAACAGTGCTTTGAGGCGGATCTTTTTTTGGTGCGAGTTTTTGGAGGCAGTGCTCAGCGCGTATCAATCCCTGTGATACGGCGTGCCGGCCAGCATGGTATGCAGGCGGTAGATTTGCTCCAGCAGCACAACGAGAGCCAGCTCATGTTGCATGGTGTGGCGGCCCAGGGAAAGCACGTGGTCACATTGCTGCCGCAGGGCGGGGGTGTGGCCATCTGCCGCGCCGATGAGAAAAGCCACATGCTTGACGGCTCTCATTTGCCAATCTTTGGCACGTTTTTCCAGTTCTCGAGAGGTCCAGTTCTCGCCGCGCTCATCCATGGCAATGCGCAGGCAGCCTTTGCTGGCCTCCAGCAGGCGGGCGGACACCTCCTCTGAGCTGCCGGCCTTAACATAGCGAATCTCAACCTTGCCCAATGGTTTAAGGCGTTCCTCAAAAAATGCCACACCTTGTCGGGCATAGGCAATGGAGGGTTTGGCGGCTGCAAATATAATAAAATCCATGCCTTTTTATGAATGGTGGCTCAAATAATGTTGCAGCTCATCCACAGAACCGAACAACGGTATGCCTTGCGCGGCAAGCTCTACGGTGTTTGCATAGCCCCACGTTACCAATACGGGTCGGCAACCTGCATTGCGGGCCGTGGCGGCATCAAACAGGGAGTCTCCCACCAGTGTTACCTCGCTTGGTGCAATACCCCATTGCCCGGCGAGGTGCAGCAAAGAATCCGGCGCCGGTTTGCGCGGAAACTCCCCCGTGTACCCCAATATGCAGCTGAAGGGTATGTGCGGAAACAGGGCTTTCACCATTGGCTCCGTTACATCATGCGGCTTGTTAGAGAGCACGGCAAGCTTGGCTCCTTCTGTACTCAGTTGGGTGAGCATTTCCCCAATGCCGGGGTAGGGTACCGTGTAAGCCCCCTGCCAGCAGGTGGGGTATTCTTTGCGAAAATGCCCGTGCATGGCCTCCAACTCTTTCGGCGGGGTATGGGCGGCATCCTCATACCCCAAGGCCTTTCCGCATAAATTCGCAGCCCCGCTGCCAATCATGGTGCGAATGGTGGCGGGGCTGAGCTCTGCAAGACCCAGCGCACGCAGGGAGCGGTTCACGCCCTCTGCTATACCCGGTAGGGAGTCTACCAAGGTGCCGTCCAGGTCAAATACAATATGAAGTTTCATCAGCGGAGGAATCCTCGCTCTGAGCTGTGGAGGAACTCAATCAGGCGCTGCACGTGCGGGTTGCTGCCGTATTTTTCGTCTTCCAGCACTGCGGGGATATTGTCGGTAACAATGGCTTTTTTGTCCAGGAAGAGCTTGCGGTAGGCAAACTTAAGGGCGCGTATATCCTCATCTGCAAAGCCGCGGCGTTGCAGGCCTATGACGTTAATGGTGCGCAGCTGTGCGGGGTTGCCCTCTGCAATCATGTAGGGGGCTACGTCTTGCGTGATACGGGCACAACCACCCACCATGGCGTGGTCGCCCACGCGTACAAACTGGTGCAGGGCGGCACAACCGCCTATAATGGCCCAGTCGCCTATGGTGCAGTGACCTGCCACACCCGCGTAGCCGGACAATATACAGTGGTTGCCCACATGGCATTCATGCCCGCAGTGGCTGTTGATAAGGAAAAGATTGTGGCTGCCGATGATGGTCTTTGTCTCCGGCGTGGTGGAGCGGTTGATGTTGCAGTTCTCGCGGAACACGTTGTAGTCTCCCACCTCCAGATACGTTGGCTCGCCCTTGTACTTTAAGTCCTGTGTTTTAAGCCCGATGACGGAGAAGGGGAAAAACTCATTACCCTTGCCGAAGCTTGAGGGCCCCCCGAGTACCACGTGATTGTGCAACACGCAGCCCTCACCGAGTTTTACATGCGGGCCTACTACGCAGTAAGGCCCCACTATTACGTCGTCCGCCAATTCTGCGGTCGGATCTATGATTGCTGTAGGATGAATCTGAGCCATAACTGCATTCTAACGCTTGCTCCCCCGTTCTTCAAGTAAAAAATCCCCTTTCCCCCGTAAAAATCATGATTTAACAATAAAAATGCCGGTTAGAGTCAACTCTACTTATGGCTGAAATTCACCGTAAATTATCCTTGCCGTATTTTTACAGGGCAAACGCATTATACAATGAACACGGTAAGTCCATTATTTACAATGTGGGGACCTCGAAAAACTCGACAAATGACAATTTGTAGGGATACCCCGCGGGCGGATGCCCGCCGAAATCAGAGCCCCGGTGAGGGGCGATATAGGGTAGCCCGGGTGTGGAGCCGCGTCAGCGGCGGAACCCCGGGGAAACGGACAAACAAATCGGAACCCCGGTTGAGGGGTGACATAATGCGTGGCTTAAATATGGGGGGTACATATAATGCCTTAATTCAAAGCGCAACATTATGCCCCCCTGCGGACGTATGCCCGCCGAAATCGCAAGCCCGCTCTGCGGGTGTCATAATGCCCCGCCTCAAATTACAGCGTTTTTATTTTCCCTCATCCGTCTCCGCGTGCATGAGTCCATTCTTTTCAAGAAATCGCATAAATTCATCATATGCAGATACTTTTTTATGATGTTCCTTTTGATTTAAAATGTAACTTGTGACACTTTCTTTGATTGATTCACTTACAGAAAAAGCCCCATAACCGGCTTGCCAAGAAAAATTCTTATAGCGCGGATTGATTCCTTTAATCCATCTACTTGAATTTGCCTTAATTGCTCTAACAAAATCGGATATACTTATAGTAT
>SUVJ01000027.1 GCA_015062045.1 Akkermansiaceae bacterium | reverse complement strand
CCACCATGCAGTATACCGAGGGCGGCTGGTTACTGATTGAGCGCAAGGAGGGCTTCGGCTCAGAGCTTGAGCAAACGGAGCAGTTCTTCTATAACGAGCAGTTCCGCCTCTCCCGCAGTTTCCGCCACAATGGGCATTACACGCTTTATTCTTACGACACTGAGGGTCGCGTGACGGAGGTAACATCCCCCAAGGGCGACGGCATGAAGTCCGTTACCCGTACCACTTACGCCAACGGGCGATTCTTTGATAACCGCCCCGCCACGGTGACAGAGTTTAATGTGAATGCCAACGGCACGGAGGTCTTGTTCCGCACAACCACGCATGTGTATGAGGACACGGCAGAGGTGGAGCGCGTCACCACCACCGTCACCGCAGGCGGTAGCAATCAACAGCAGGTGAGCATTGAGGAAACTTACGCCAACCCCGCCAACGCCTATGCTGCGGGTAAACCCAAGTTCTCGCAAGGTATTGACGGTGTGCAGACCTGGCACGAGTACGCCGCCACCACGGAGCACGGCGCAGTGCAGGTTCACACGTCCATCACCAAGGTGAACGGCGAGCTTGTAGCCGCGCAAAGTCGCAAGAGCGAGAGCTTCTTTGCCGCAGATGATACCGTTATCTTTGAGCGGGAGAGTATTTGGAACGGCACGCAGTGGCTGCTCTTGGACACCACGGCTTACGAGTATGATGAGCAGCAGCGCATCATCAAAACCACGCGTGGCAACGGGCGATTCTCCACCACCACATGGATGTGCTGCGGACGACTCAGCGAGACGGATGAGGACGGTATCACCACCACCTACGCCTATGACTCTGCCCGCCAACTCACCGAGGTGAGTCGCAACGCCGTTTATGATGGCGACACCTGCATCACGCCCGAGACCATCACGGAATATACCCGCGATGCCGAGGGGCGCGTGCTCTCCACCACCCGCCGAGTCGGCGCGATGGAGACCACGGAATCCACGGAGTTTGATGCGCTGGGGCGCGTGACCAAGCAGACGGATGTTCTGGGACGCGTGACCACCACCGCTTACAGCGAGGATGGTCTCATTACCACGGTAACGACTCCCGCAGGCGTTACCTCCATCACCACCCGCAGTACGGATGGATCTACGGCTTCCATTGGCGGCACGGGTCAGCGTGCCTTGGTGTATGTGTATGACCTCAACGGCAACAGCGAGCGCCACACGACAAAATTGACAAACGGCACGACCATCGCGCAGAGCATCACCAACGGCTTTGGGCAAACGACCGTGCAAGCGCAGGCAAGCACCAGCGGCTTTATCTACACCCGCAGCGAGTTTAATGCCAAAGGGCAGCTCACTAAGCAGTATCAGGATACCGGCTGGAATACCGCCAAGACTGCTGCTACACTTTATGAGTATGACAGCTTCGGCAATGTAAGCAAGCAAACGCTCGCGCTATCCTCTACGCCCACCAAGGATAACTCCCCCGTGGTCGAAATGGCTTACAGTGTGGAGTCGGCAGAGGATGGCGTGTACTCCGTCACCACCCAAACCCGCTACAATGCAGAGGGAACTGCGCTGACGAGTTCGCAGAAACAGCTGATTTCTCAGCTCACCAATGTGGCCGGTAAGTCTATCACGATTGACGAACGCGGCAACAGTCGCACGGATTGGTCTGTGCTCACCGCCCCCACCAAGGTGACAAGCTACAGCTCGATTCCCACCTCTGAGATAACGGCAGAATCACTCGCCATAGATGGCTTTACCGTCTATCAAAAGGATTATGCCGGTATCACTTCCACCGCCACCCGCAGTTACACCGCCACAGGTATCACCATGGTGAATGTAGATGGTCGAAACAACGCTACCACCGCTATCACTGACCTTGCCGGGCGCACGGTTTCCGTGACAGATGCCGCTAATAACACCACCACAACGGTATACGACACTGAGCACGACTTGCCCGCTGTGGTGACGGATGCCCAAGGAAACACCGCTTGCTACAAATACGACCACCGTGGCCGCAAGATTGCCGAGTGGGGCACAGCCTTGCAGCCCGCATGTTTCGGCTACGATGAGCTGAATAACATGACTATGCTGATGACCTTCCGTGATGAACCTGCCACCAATGAGGATGGTTCACCATGCCAAAGCGCCGAAGGCGCGGCGGCAGGCGACCCAACCACTTGGGTGTTTGACGCTGCCACAGGGCTGGAGCTCTCCAAAACCTATGCAGATAATACCTCCGTGGTGAAAACGTATGATGCTTACAACCGCTTGGCAACGGAAACCAATGCACGCGGCTACATGAAAGCACACACCTACGAGCATGCTCGCGGCTTGTTGCTCAACATCACCTACTATTACTCTCTGCAAGAGGGGGAAACAGAACCGGTGGTAAATAACTTCACATCACCCTGTAGTTTTGCTTACAACCACCTCGGGCAGTTGGTGCAGGTCATCGATGCAGCCGGCACCCGCACGCTGGTTTACAACAACTTCGGCGAACAGGAAACCGATAGCTTGTTGGCAGACGGTGTCACTCACCTCATTACAGAGCTGAGAGATGAATTCGGGCGTTCCGTTGGCTATACCTACGCTAAGAACGGAGCTGTGCAGCAAACCGTCAGCACGGGCTACGGCGATGATGGGCGTATTGCCACCGCAGGCTTTATGCATGGCGGTGAGATGAAGCAGTTCGGCTACACCTACCTTGCAGGCAGCAATTTGCTGCAAGTGCTCACTAAACCCAATGGCATGAGCCTCACGCAAAGCTATGAGGCTACACGAGACTTGCTCACGAGCATCGCCTATCACCGTGGTTCTACCCTCGTGGTGCAGCGTGATTATACCTACGATACCCTCGGTCGCCCCACCGCCCGCAACACGGCTCGCCAAGGTAAAGTGGTGAATGATAACTTCACCCACAACACCCGTAGCGAGCTGGCCGCTGCCACCGTCAACGGTACAAATTACGAATACGCTTACGACAACATCGGCAATAGGACATCCTCCACAGAGGGTGAAGAAGTTACAAGCTATGCATCTAATGCTTTGAATCAATACACCATGATTCGAAGAAGCTCAGAGGACTTCTTCTTACCGGAATTTGATGAAGACGGCAACCAACTCTACATCCAAACAGAAACGGGAAATTGGGCACTCAACTATAATGCAGCAAACCGCCCGACGGACTTCTCCTGCATGGATGAAGAGGGAAATTTCCACACCGTAAAATGCGATTATGACTTCATGGGTCGCCGTGTGTTCAAAAAGGTTATTAGAGGTAATGGCACTGTCATCTCTCACCAAAGGTACATCTACCGCGGCTATTTGCAGATTGCTTGTGTAGACCTCACCCGCACCAATCATCCCGCTCTGTGGCTGATAACGTGGGACCCCACTGAGCCTGTCGCCACCCGTCCGCTCGCCATCCAAAAAGACGGCACGTGGTACACATTCGGTCTTGACCTCACCAAAAACGTGTGCGAAGTCTTCGGCCCCGCCGGCAACATCCGCACCGCCTACACCTACTCCCCCTACGGCTCCGTCACCGCCACCGGCAACGTTACCCAGCCGATTCAGTGGAGTAGTGAGTTCCACGACGAAGAGATGGGATTGGTGTATTATAATTGGAGGTATTTCGATTCTTTATCAGGGAAATGGATTGAAAGAGACGAGCTTTGGGAAAAGGTAAGTCAAAATTTATATTCTTTTTGTAATAATTTTCCGTGTAATAAATGCGACGTTTTAGGCTTATCTACAATATGGGAAAAAGGGGATGTGAGAGAAATTGTAAAAAAATCATATAGTCTCGATTTTCCTATAGTAAAAGAGCTACATCTGGAGGATCATAAAATTTTATCTCTAAGTGGGTTAAGATTAAATAAAACGTTGACATCATATTTTTATTTTATTGTTATGGGTAGTAGTGCAATAGCTGATTGGAATCGACATGCGTTATTTATGCATAGACATTATTTAGCGGGAACAGGAAAAGACTATACCTATATGCCGGAAGATATTAGTTCATTAAAGTATCTGCTAAAAGAAGGATATGATTTTGGAAGAAAGCATAATTTTAAAGGCCCGATTAGAATGAAAAAATGGCGTTTTGTAAGTGATATAACGAATGAAGCATATACCCTAAAAGATTATGAATATATTGTTGGAGGTGATTTTGATGAACAATGTTACTTTTGTTATTCGGTATACATAAAAGATAAATATGATTTTAATTATAGGGAAGATAGAGAGGGTAGCTATATAACTTACGATAATTTTGCCAGATTGATGGGAGGGGTTGTTCCTGGTGTTATATCAGAAGCAAAGCCTTTTATCGTTAAAGGAAAAAAGGAGGATGTGTATCGTCCTGTAAGTAGACGATAGAGTAAGTATCCGAAATTGAGCAAAAATTAAAAATATTAAAAGAGGGGATTTGGGTTGTATACAAATCCTCTCTTTTAACAATCTAAATAAAACTGAAAATTGATTAATCTAAGGGAGATATATTGATAGTCAATAACTGATAAAATACAAAAAAACAACAAATGCAAATTATGATAAACTGCGCCAGATTACATTTCTTTCTGATTAATTGAATAAATTGAAATATACATACTCCTGTAAGAGAAAATAATACAATAGGCAACTTAACAGATTTTACCCATATCTCACCGCTATTCGGTACTCTCATGCTTCGAAGAACGGCTAGTAATAGTCCATTATCACTTAAAATAGCATTATAAAAAAAGAAACAGCAACATAACAAAGCTCCACATTGAACAAACAAAGAACGACCTTGCAGAGTTTTGAATGAAATAATGTTTTTAGGGTAGAGTGGTTTCATGATTATTTACTGCATGTTTTTTGCAAACTTGGCAAGCACATTGTTCTCCATGAATGTCATAATCCGTGCGAATATATCGAGCGGTTAAAAATGAAACTGCTGATAAAACACATGCTATAGCAATAAGGGCTTTTATAGAAAAATTATTTTTTCGAAATTTTATAAAAAAGTGAATAAAAATTACAATGTTAATTGAATTTACGATGATAATTAAACTTTCGTTCAATATTAACCTATGATAAGGATGAGTAGCAAGAAAGATTCGAATCCTCAAAAATAAGCTACCATATAACACATCCATGTCTTTAGTTTAAGTCAACTAATTATAATGTCAAGTATATAATGAGACAATTCAGGGCAGACGCATTTGAAATATGACACAGGCATGAACCATACCACCCCTCAACACATATTCTCTTCAATGTCGAGCATAATACGTTCCACGACACTTGTATTCCAAGCGGCGTGCTTTCGTTTTCTTCGCAAAGGTTTATCAAGCCCCGGGCGTTGTCGGTCTTTTTTTGCTGCTCCGTCATAACATTAGCAACTATACTTACGCTTTTGACTTACAATTAAGCATCCAAGGCGTAGCGAGCGGCGGAGATAGCCATGAACACGGCGGTTTCCACACGTAAGATGATGGGCCCCAGCCCGGTGGGGATAAAGCCTGCGGCCTCGCCCTCTGCGTATTCTGTGGGGGAGAAGTCGCCCTCCGGCCCGATGAGCAGCACGCAGTCCGAGCAACCGTTGGCGCGGCCTTTTTCTAACACGGTTCTGATGGGTTGGGCATGTGGAACAATGGCACATTGCACGCGCAGGGCGGGTAGATCTTGCCTTTGGAGGAAATTTTTGTAAGATTGAGGTTCCTCCACCACGGGTAAGTTGTTGACCCCGCATTGTTTACAGGCCTCGAGCACGGTGCGGCGCCATTTATCTGTTTTATCTGCCGCTTCTGTGGGTTTAATGCGCACGATGGTACGCTCTGTGACCAGGGGGATGATGCGAGACACGCCCAGCTCTACCGCTTTTTGGACAATGAGGTCCATGTTGCTGCCTTTGGGTATGGCAAGAGCCAAGGTAATACCCGCCACGGGGGGCATGGGGGGCAAAAGCTCTGCCACCTTCAGGGTCATGTGGCTGTTGCCGGCGGTGGCAACAAGTTCTGCACGGACGGCGTTGCCTGCGCCGTCAAAAACCTCGCACACATCCCCCACACGCATGCGCATAACACGCAGCGCGTGGCGGGCTTCATCTCCCTCTACCTCCAGCGTGCCGGAGCCAAAAGGAGCCTGTGCAAGATAACACCTGTGCATGGTTTATTTAAGATATTTGGCCGCGCGCTTGGCAAAGTCCTTGGCATCGGGCGTGTTACTGTCGGAAAGGGTGGCGGTGAAGGCCTCCAGCGCTTTCTTTTGAGAGGAGCTGAGCCCCGTGGGGATTTCCACCTGCAACTCTACCAACAAATCACCCTTACCGCTGCGCTGGGTGGAGGGCATACCCTTACCGCGCACACGCTGAACCGTGCCGCCGGCTGTGCCTGCCGCAATCTTGACCTTAGCGCCACCCTCCAGCGTGGGCACAACGATGGTGCCACCCAAGATGGCATCCTTTAAGGATACGGGGATGGTGCAGTGCAGGTCCATACCCTCGCGGTGGAAGATGGGGTGCGGCTCAACATCCACAAAGATGTAGAGGTCCCCCGTGCTGCCGCCATGCAAGCCGGCATCTCCCTTGCCTGCCACACGCATTTGGGAGCCGCTGTCTATACCGGCAGGTATGCGGATGGTTACTTTCTCCTCACGGTTTACGCGGCCTTCCCCATGGCATTTGGAGCATGGGTTGGTAATAGTTTTGCCTGCACCGCGGCATGTGGGGCATGTGCTTTGTTGTACAAAAATGCCGGTTTGGCGGGTAACAACACCTGTGCCGTGGCAGGTTGGGCAAGTTTTAAGACCATTTTGGCCATCTGCAGAGCCGCTGGCACCGCACTTATCGCACGGCATTAAACGCTCCAGCTCTATGGTACGCGTACAACCGGTGGCGGCTTCCTCTAACGTGATGTCCAAGTCATAGCGAAGGTCCGACCCGGGTTGACGCGGGTCCGCCTGCCGACGCCCGCCGCCGAAACCGCTGAAGCCACCGAAACCGCCGCCACCCATGCCATTGAAGAACTGGGCAAAAATATCCATGGGGTCGAAGCCGGCACCACCGGGGCCCCCTGCACCACCCATACCGCCGTTTTTGAAAGCCTCGTGGCCCATGCGGTCGTAAGCGGCACGTTTATCGGGGTTGCTGAGCACCTCGTAGGCCTCGCCCACCTCCTTGAATTTTTCCTCGGCTTCTTTGTCGTCGGGGTTGCGGTCCGGGTGGTATTTCATGGCCAACTTGCGGTAGGCCTTTTTGATGGCGTTATCGTCCGCATTGCGGTCCACCCCCAAAACCTCGTAATAACTTTGTGACATAACGAGTTATGTTAAATAAGAGAGTTAAGCTTCTTTCTCCTCTGCAGGAGCGGCTACAATAACATTGGCAGGGCGCAGTAAGCGGCCTTTCAGGTTATACCCACGGCGCAATACACGCAGAATGGTGCCCTCCGGCTTGTCGGATACCTCGCTTTGAATAGCCTCATGGATATTGTGGTCGAACGCCTGGCCTACCTCGGTGGGAATGGCCTCCACCCCTTGAGAGCTCAGGAAAGCCTCCAATTGTTTCTGCACCATGCTCATGCCGATGTAGATCATGGAGGAAGTATCTTGCCCGGCCATCATCATCCCCATTTCAAAGTTATCAATTACAGGCAAAAGCTCCTCCAGCAGGCCTTTATTGGCGTAGCGGCAGAACTCCTCACGCTCTTTAACGCAACGCTTGCGGTAGTTATCGTACTCTGCAGCCGTGCGCATGGCCATCTCTCTCCATTTGGTCAGTTCATCCACCGCGGCATCTGCCTCTGCGGCGTCGGACTCATTAACAGCCTCTGCATGCTCCGCCTGAGTTTTGGTTTCCTCCTCACAGCAGCAGTCTTCTGCGGTGCAATTGTCTTGGTTTAAATCTTTTTCGTTCATATCCTCTTTCATGCGGATATTATACATCTACCACGCGTGTTGTCAATGCCTCGGCAAGTCATGCAGCGGGTATTTTGACATACCGGTGTAGGTGGTGATGGTAATATCACCTATCCGGCCATACATGGGGTGTTGAGGGCAATCGAACTTGAGCCAACCATCCTGCACTTTTATGGGTATACGGTGCAGGTAACGGCACTTGTCGTCGGAGTCCGTTATATAAATGGCTGAAATGCGCGGGGAGTTATCTTCATTCAATTCATAATCAATACCCCATACATTCAAGGAGTGAGTATAACGCAAACCGTTGCGGCGGTAGTACCCCACGCCGATCCAAAAGGAATCCCCACGGCAAAATCCCTCGTAAAAAGCTTGTTGCAACAACGGGGCTGCCGCCTGAGCCCCTCGGCCACGATTCAATATGCTCTTAAAAAAAGACTCCCCTTTGTCGGCATAGTAAGCCCCGGTTTTATCTGTGGTAACGGCGGCACATTGCTCGCCCGTAGAGGGGGCAGTGGGCGCATACTTACCGGTGAACCACCAACGCAGGCCTTCATCCGGGTCGCTTCCTTCATTGGTAAAGCTGTTGCGGTATGTTTGCCAAACCTCGCCCCCCATGGGCACGTCGGCCGGTAACTCATTTGCGGGTTGATTATTTTGCCACCAGGCAATCAGGTTAGAGGCGCAAATGGCCCAGCACAAGCCGGCCTCTGTGCCATTGCCGGCTTTATCAATATCATACCATCCCTGCTCTGCTGTTACCCCGGCAGACCATAAAGTAGCTGCCCCACCCGGATAAGCTGTTAATAATAAACCAAGAATTACCGCTGTTTTTTTCATACCGTTAATGAAAAAGCGCGGTGCTGCAATCAACACCGCGCGAAAAAAGGGAGAATAAGAGCTCAATTACATCTCAGACATGAGAGCCTTGAGAGCCTCGCTGCCGTAGCAGTCGTTCTCAGCGATGTTCTGAGCGGCAGCCTCCATGCGGGGAGCAAGGGTGAACAGAGCGGGCAGAAGCTTGGCAGCCAATTTCTCTTGTGTAGCCTCATCGGGCTCGCCCATGGCTTCCATCTTAACCTGAGCCTCCTCCATGCGGGTCTTCACAGCCTCAAGCTTAGCCACTGCGGCATCGGCAGATTCTTTGTCCTTAATGGACTCAAGCACCTCTACAACCTCCGTAAGAGCAGCAACTACCTCATCTACCATAGCCTCAGCGTCTTCAGGAGAGCAAGCCGGAACCACAACCGGAGCCTCGGGGGCGACGGCGGGGGCATCCTGAGCGAAAGATACGGAGCTGCAAAGGGCAGCGGCGGCAAACAATGCGATTTTCTTCATAATGTTATCTTGTTTGTAGGTTATTGCCTAGCGGAACATTATGTAGCCGCCGACGGCGACGAGAGAATACACGATTTTTGTTACCTTGTCAATGATAAGTATCTGAAATTATTGATTTTTTTAAATAAAAAATACGGATGCAGCCATTTTAGCAACATCCGCAGGATAAAATGAATATAAAAAAAGCATCAGAGCATGGCACGCACGGCATCCTTGAGTTCCTCACTGCCATAGAATTGGTGCTCAACCAAAGATTTGCCGACGGCTTTTTTACGGGCACCCACAGCGATGGTAGCCTGCAACAATTTTTTAACTAATCTTTGCTGAGTAGCAGCATCACAGCTGCGGATTTGTTGAACATCGGGCTGCAGTTCCTGCACGCGGCCAATAACCATAAAGAGTTCTTCTGCAGCGGCATCAGCAGATTCTTTATCTTTGGCGGACTCCAGGAGTTCAACAATTTTTACCTGAATATCGCAAAGCTCGTTAATAGCGGTTTCTACCTTGCTTTCAACGGAAACAGCGGCAGGGTCAACAATACCCTGAGCCATGCAAACGGGAGAGCACATGACAAAAGCAGCAAATATAGCGGCGTATTTCATAATCAGTAATGAGTTTAATGGCAGTTTATCACTTTTTTACGCCTTGTCAATAGTGCATCTGTATGCTAGACTGAGTGCATGAAAAAGCTTTGTCTCATTTCTGTGCTTAGTGTGGCCATTTGCTCCTCCTGTGCCTACATGCAATCCAACAAAAATATTACGGAGGCCGGTGTGCAGTATGAGGGCTGTAGTTTAAATGCCCCCGAGCTCGGCTTATACAACAAGGGCTCCCAATGGTATATTAAGGCAAATGCTCAACAATACAGCAAGCGGTATCCGCTTTTTCATGACTCTATTTTGCTGACGGATAACAATGCGCCGCACTTTAAAAAGAGCGGGCATGCAGAGCCCGTGGCTTGCTATTTACCCATCTCTGCCGGCACGGCTGCCACGCTGCAAATGGAAAACGGCTATGCCAATGTTATCGACTTGCAGGACGAAATCAGCCGTCTTTTGCCCGAAAGGCCGATTCGCTATGCACATGAGCTGCGCGGTGGGGTTAACCACCGCATTGCCGCCCACATTGAGCAGGCTGATACGGAGGAACCGGCGGTGCTTACCTTTAAGCAGGTCAATGAGCCATCCACCGCTCGCCGCGCTTTGGCTACGGCGGATTTCATTTTTGTGGATATTCCCGGCACACTTGCTTACAATGTAGCCATACCTGTGATGGCTCCCTTTGTGTTCTTCTCAGAATTTTTAAGTGTAGAAAACTGATAGCCAACAGTATACATACTTATTAACAAAATTTGTCAATAACTTAGTGAATAAGTGGTGAATAACTGTGTGGATAACTCGATGTTCACTTTTCGGGAAAATTATCACCGGTTTCATTCACAAAAAATCTAACTTGTATAGAGTTGATGAGTAATGAGATATAACACTTATCAACATTATTCACAGCCTATATGATGAAGAATTTATAAATTTAAATTCTATAGTATTCAGGGAGCGGGGAAAAATAAGTAAGCATTTTGCAAGCTTTGCGTGGCTTGACATGCAACAAGAGAGTGGTACAATACAAGCAATGGAAGCATCGCACTCAATTAATCAGGATCAGCTCTGGATGTCTCGCGCGCTGGAGATAGCACACAACGGGCTTGGCACAACCAGCCCGAATCCGCCCGTAGGTGCCGTTATTGTCAAAAACGGTAAACTGATAGGTGAGGGGTGGCATGAATTAGCAGGTGAACCGCATGCAGAGAAGCGTGCCATTATGAACGCATGCCTCAAAGGCAATGCGGATGAGTTGGCCGGTGCCACCATTTATGTAACGCTGGAGCCCTGCTCCTCTCACGGTAAAACTCCCCCTTGTACGGATGCTATTATAGAGGCAGGTATCAAACGTGTGGTATATGGGGCAGTGGACCCGGATGAACGCCACCGCGGGCGAGCGGATGCTATTTTGGAGGCGCACGGCATACGTGTGCGCAGTGAGTGTTGCGCGCGCTCCTGCGAGCTTTTATTGCGCTCTTGGGCGTATGCCACGCAGTTTAAACGCCCCTGGGTAACAGCTAAGGTGGCCTGCACGATGGATGGCCGCATGACACGTGCCGGCCTCAAGTGGTTGAGTTGCGAGGAGTCCGTGCGTTTTGCTCACCAAATGCGCTTGGAGAGCGATGCCATTTTGGTGGGCGGTAACACCTTGCGCTTGGATAACCCCGCGTTGACGATTCGCAAACCGTATAGGGAGGTACCTGCCGTTAAAAAGCAGCCTTGGCGTATTGTGATGACCAAAGATTCATCCACCCTGCCCGATACCGCAAAGGTGTTTACTGATAAAGATGCTGAGCGTACTCTTATCAGAGAGAATGTGGGTGATTTGAAGGCAATGTTGCATGCCTTTTATGAGCAGCAGGGGGTAGTGAACCTGATGCTGGAGTGTGGCGGTAATCTATTGCGCACGTTCTTGCAAGAGGGCCTTATTAATGAGTGGGTGCAAATTATTACCCCGCAGTTAACCGGCGGCCCGGATTTGGTGTTGCCCGGCTACTTTATGCCCAAGGAGCGTATTTTTGAGCAAGAGGAGCTGATACCCAGCGGTAAGGATATTATATTGCGTGGTCTTATTCATTGATGTTGAAAAGATTAATTATTTTATTTCTGTTTGCGCTCATACCGGTAGCGTTGCTGAGCTATGCGCATTTAATTGAGCGTGAATGGATTGATAAAACGGAGCATATTGTTGAGTGCAAGGATTGGCATGGGGATGAGCTGCGCCTTGCCGTGTTGACGGATTTGCATGCCCGCCCGGGTGACGGGGAGTATTTGGACCGCGTTGTCAAAGAGACACTGGCACTGCACCCGCATGCAGTGCTGTTGTTGGGGGATTATATGAATGACCACCACCCGCATGAAAGCATGCAGCCCGAAGAGTTGGAAAAACACTTGCGCCCCTTAACCGCCCTGCCCTGCTTTGCCGTGTTGGGGAATCATGATTATTACCACGGTGAGGCAAATGTGCGCGGCATGTTCTCCCGCCTGGGGATTCCCTGTGTAGAGGGGCAACGTGTGGAACTGGCCGCTGCCGGTGGGGTGGTGGATATTGGTGGTATACGTTGCCGTTTTACTTTCGATACCCCGGGTAAGGTGCCTGAGCCCCGCCCCGGGGTGCCACTGCTGTTGTTGTCTCATACACCTGTGGGGGCTCAGCATGCCCACCCGCAAACTCTGTTGACTGTGAGCGGACACTCCCACGGTGGCCAGGTGTGTTGGCCTACGGGGGCCCCTGTTTGGATGGCGGATGGTAAAACACCTGCCGATTGGGCACAAGGTGCCGTGCAGGTGCATGGGAGAAATTGCTATGTGTGCCGCGGTATTGGTACCAGTTCTCTGCCCATCCGCTTTTGTTGCCGGCCGGAGCTGCTCTTGCTCCGCATCAAACCCCAATCAGGTTCCGTACAATAAACCAAGCTATCACCACCCAAGCAAAAATAATAATACTGCGCATATACCATTTGCTTTGGTGAAAATCTTTTGCCCCCGTAAAGCCTATTAACGGCAAACGCAGGTATTCTATCAGTAACCCTATTGCCAATAACGGTAACATGATATTATAGCGAGCGGCGGTCATGAAATGCCCCTCCATCATGGCACGGATGGCCCGCGTGCCCCCGCAGCCGGGACAAGCCAACCCTGTATGCTTGCGGAATATGCAGCCCGGGGATACCTCCCCGAATACGTATGATGCCCAAGCCGGGTTAAGATAAATATACCCACCCACTACTGCCAGTAATACCGTTATCACGGCAAACAGGATGCGGGCTCGCTTGCGGATGGGCCTCTGCGTATCTTGTGGTATGGGCGGGGGCTTCATTTTAAATTGAAAGATATATCATCCACACTACTAATCCTGTTATAAAGGTAATCGTACAGTATCGTTCGGCATTTTTAGAAGCTATGTCAGCCTCCTTATATTTCTTCTCAATCCATAATGAGTCTACGGAAGCTGCCGAAAAAACGGCAAATATGCCGATAGGTGGAAAGCAAAACATAGTTAATATAATACTCCATGCCAAATAATTGTATGGTTTATTTCTTATAGGGTGACATGATGCATTATTTCTGATATTATTATCCGTCTGTATACCACCTAAATAACGCAGTTGTTTCCACTCAGTATCATACACAGAACAAAACATGTCATCATACGTTAAACTACCGTCATTTAAGCCTTCACAAATCTGTTTGAATGTAAGGCTGAGTTCACTTTCTTTTTGTTTTGCTTTACGTACTTTGTATAGTGCACTCATAGGCGTATATGGTAAAAAGGAGAAAAAGCCGCTGTGCCGTCAGTGGTATTGAGAGCCACGATCCCTCAATTCAGGTGGGTGCGGAGCCGGAGGTATCTGAGGTATCCCTATAGGACGGAACATTGCCTCCTTTGGCTTTTGTGCCCCTTATTATATAACAACGGTTCGGGCCTATGAGTCCACGCGTCACGTGCACAGCAGCTGATGATGTATATATCATAATTCAGCGCTGCCTGCAAGAAAAAATCATGTAAATTACAAAAACAATTGTTCTACGTGGAACACATAGAAGTATTGACATCAGGCAATTAAAGGTGTACAATGAGCGCGCACATGACGATACCTCAACAACTTTCAGAACAATTGACAGCCGCGTTGAAGAGCGTGGCAGGTGTTGAATTGCCGGATGGCTTTGTACCGGCTGTTACACCGTCTCAGGATTTGCGTTTCGGTGATTACCAGAGCAATGCTGCCATGGTGCTTGCCAAACAGGTAAAGACCAATCCGCGTGCTCTTGCCACACAAGTGGTGGAGGCCATGAGCGGTTGTGAAATGGCAACGCTTGAAATTGCAGGCCCGGGTTTTATCAATTTCCGTATTAAGCCGGAGTTTTTTGCTGCTAAGGCGGAGGCTATGTTGAGCGATGATCGCTTGGGTGTGGCTGTTACGGATAACCCCAAGAGCCTGGTGATTGACTTCTCTGCCCCGAATGTGGCTAAACCCATGCACGTGGGGCATATTCGCTCCACCATCATTGGTGATACTCTGGCACGCCTGGCAAGATTCTTGGGCCACAAGGTGATTACCGATAACCATATCGGCGACTGGGGTACGCAGTTCGGTATGATTTTGTGGGGCTGGAAAAATATCCTTAAACAAGAGGATTTGGCTAAGGACCCCATTGAGGCTTTGCTCGATGTTTACAAGAAGGTAAACACCATGTGCAAAGAGGATGAAAACTTGTTGCCCGTTTGCAAGGTAGAGCTTGTTAAGTTGCAGAGTGGTGATGAAGAAAACCTCGGTATCTGGAAACAGTGCATCGAGGTAACCAAGACCGGGTTGGAGAAGATATACTCTCAGCTCAACATCAGCTTTGACTACTGGTTGGGTGAGTCTGCCTACAATGATGCCTTGGCTCCCTTGGTGGAGGATTTGCTGGCTAAGGGGATTGCCCGCGAGAGCGATGGTGCCGTGTGCGTGTTCTCAGATGGTTTCAATGAACCCAAGAATGACCCCTTCCTGGTGCAGAAAAATGGTGAGTGGGTGCCCGTGCCTGCCATCATTCGCAAGGCAGATGGCGGCTTCCTGTACGCTACGACAGACCTTGCCACCCTGGACTACCGCACGCAAAACTTCAATGCGGATTCCATTTGGTATGTGGTGGGTGCCCCGCAGGAAAAACACTTTAAACAGATTTTTGACATCGAGCGTATGCGCGGTGTAACGGGTGATTTCCGCCATGTTGCTTTCGGCTCTATCTTGGGTAAAGATCGCCGCCCGTTCAAGACGCGCAGTGGTGATACCGTGAGCTTGCAGGATGTCATTGATGAGGCTGTAACCCGCGCCGCCAAGGTGGTGGATGAGAAAAGCCCCGACATGCCGCAAGAGGAAAAAGAGCGCGTTGCCCGCATTGTGGGTGTGGGTGCCATCAAGTTTGCGGAGCTGTCCCAAAACCGCATGAGCGACTATATCTTCGATTGGGATAAGATGCTTTCCCTCTCCGGTGATACTGCACCCTACCTCCAAAACTCCTACGTGCGCGTACGCTCCATTTTCCGTAAGATTGATGGTGAATTCGTTGCTCCTCAAAGACTTATGATAAATGAGGATGCGGAGATTCATCTGGCTCGCATGCTGGTGCGCTATGCGGAAGTAGTACCGAGCACCTTGGATGATTGCCGCCCCAACTTGCTGGCTGCATACTTGTATGATCTGGCTCGCGCCTTCCATAGTTTCTATGAGGCATGCCCTGTTCTCAAGAGCGAGGGTGCCGTTAAGGAAACACGTTTGGCCCTGTGTGAGCTGACAGCTCGTGTGCTTAAACAAGGTATGGGCCTCTTCGGTATCGAGATGCCGGAGCGTATGTAAATATCCCGATTTTGTTCCACATGGAACATTATTATCTCAGAACAACGGCTGCCGTGGTGGGTACTGCGGCAGCCGTTATTGCCGCCCCTCAAGAGGATTTATCGGGGTATTTTATTGATGGTGCAGAAGCAGAAATTGTGGAGTTACCACCTGCTCAAAAGGCATCCACCCCCCTGCCCTGCCCTGCCCTAAACCTACCACTTGCTATCAATGATGCCGAGGTAAAAGCCTATATAGAATCCGGCATGCTGGATTTATTATTGGGGTGGGAGGAACACGCCCGTGTACAATTTACACACGCCATATCAAAGGGGGCTGCCACGGAGAACATGAGTTTAATGGCGTATTGTGGCATGATGCTTGCCGTGGATAAGATGGGTGAAAAAGATGCCAACCGACTTATCTTATTGGAAAATCTGGAGAAGATTCCCGGAACTCCGGTTGAGATTTTTTATTTGAATACCTTTCTTAAATTGATTGGTGGAGATATCAAAGGTGCTGCTGCTGATTTTGAGGAAAGGGCAAATCGGTATAAGAGAGACACCTTCTCTGCCCTGTGGGCATGCATGCTCTACCACTGCTCAGAGATAGGGTATAATGTGTTGGGTGAGGCGAATCCTTGCCAGGCAAAAACATTGCAAATGGCATCTGCCCTCTATGCTCAGTATCCGCAAGATGCCTTGGTTTGCTATGTGCGTGCCTATATAGAAGAGGGGGCACCCAAGGTATCGCAAGAAGCCTTAGAAGCCGCCCATAAGGCCGTTGAAGGTTTAGCCGGGCATCCTATGCCGCACCTGCTTTACGGGCACCTTCTGTACCGTTCAGAGCGTGTGGAAGAGGCAATTTTACACCTACATAAGGCGGTAGAGTTATCTGAAAATTCGGAGATTAAACCGGAGCACCAACGCCTGCAAATGATAGCCCGTTTATATGAATCCACGGCGTTGTGGAGTGCCCGTAAAACAAAAGAGGCCTTGGCCATGAGGCGCGCTATGAATGCGGAACCGTTGAATCGTCAAGCCCTTGATGAAGCTGCTGTGGTTCTGCAAAGATGGGAGGCTGCTACCCTGCCCTTGCGTATCTTGGTGTTAAGAGTCACCCCGCCGGATGTTGGCGATATTCGAGCAGCCGCTGCCGCTGCTACGCCTAAACCTGCTTTGGATGGTGAGGATGCTGTTTTGCATGTGCGTGATTGTTTACGTGCAGCCTTGTACGCGCGCGCGCGTGTGAAACAAAATGATATGGATAGCGCGCAAAAGTCTCTCAAGCTGGCTAAAGAAGCTTTTGAAAAGTTTGAAGCCACGCAGGAGGATGTCTTCAAACGCGGTAGCCATTATATCACACCCTGGTATCGTGCACAGGAAGCTTGCAAGATTGCCATGCTGGTTGCAAACTCAGATGTTTTTCCGGACCCGGATGAGTTCTGGAAAAAAGTTGCTGAGTCTGTCAAGCAACCTGTTAATTTATTGATGCCGCCGCCGCTTCCCATACAGTTTGGTCCGGAGCCACCACCTCAGCTTACTCCTAAAGCTCCGGTAAAAAGTCAAAATCAATCTTGCCGCTCCCGGCGTAAAAAGTAAATTTATATTATTAGCGGCTTTGTAGCCTATTCTTTAAATTCAGCACTTCATTTTAAAATTCCGTATCAAAGTACAGATTGAAGAGAAATTTTGAAATGAAAATTTGTTCCACGTGGAACAAATTATTTTTCCCTCCAAATAATGGAATAGGCAGGATTCATCACACGCACGGCATGAGGATGCTTTTTTGCATGATCCAAGAGCATGGGCAAAAGTTGTCCTGTTGCAAAGTCTGTCAATTTTTGTAGAGTTGAATCATTCTTCAAGGCCGGACAATTTTGATAAAGACCGATGACAAGAGTGGATGCATCTTTCATGAGACGCAGTGGCCAGATGCGGCATTCAAACGGACGCAACTCTCGCGGCAAGGTACAGCCTTGTTTCAAATCGAGCATAGGACAATTGGCAACTTCATTTTCTGACTCCGTGCAAAAATGGAGAAAGAAGCTCGTGCTGCCATCTTGTCTTTTTTCGAGGGGGACGCATTCCTCCTGCAACAAATAGATGAGCTCGGATTCCAGCGCAGGTGTTTCCCATGCGGAACTGCGGTGAAAGTTGCAACAAAGTTTGCAGGCTGCACAATCAGCAGGAGTAAAAATATCAGTCAACATAAATGGTAGCAGTAAACTTACGAAGAATGTGAGCAGGATGATATGAAAGCTTAGCAGTGCGTAAGCCCGGTATATTTAAATCTTCTTCACGGTTGATATATTCCGTGCTTAGTGCTGCGGCCAGTTCACGATTGATGTAAGCGTAGGCATCCCTGAATTCGGGTATACATTTTTCGTAGTGAATATCTGCCACTTGGTCATTGATGAGGGATACCAGTGCCATGGCAACCGCTTGTTGTTCCACGTAAACAATACCACCCGTCATTTCTAATTCATTGCGGCATGATAACGCATGCTCTATTGCACGGTATTCATGTAGCAGGGCAGGGGATTCCTCTTGCCCTTCAAGCCATAATTTTGCCACGTGTAACACGTCCGCCGTATTGTCTGCATTTAGCATGCGGAACTCAGCACTCGGGTTATTGCGTAAGAATTTGGAAACATGTGTGCGTTTTTTGTGAAATGCCGTGCCCGGTAATTCAGCCAAATCCGTACGTTTGTAGAGGTAATCGGCATCTCCGGTATCACACTTTATTTCGATTCTTCCGGCATACAATTCTGCCAACAACTGTGCCTGTTGCTCGGTTAATAAGCAATATTTCAGCGGTATTCCACGGGCTGCGGCATCTGCCTCTATGGTTTGAATACATGCCGGGGTATCAGCACTGTTTCCACCCACAGGAAAGCTGTATCCTTGCAGTCGTCCATCCCCTGTGAAACGTCTGATTAAATGTTCCATGTGGAACAATAACTCTGTTCCATACTTCTTTTTCAGCAGGTATATATTGGTAAAAGAGAGGTCACTTTGGAGGGCATGAACCGTGCAACTGCGTACTTTTGGGGCATCAGTCAGCTTGGGTTCTCGAAACTGCAAAAATTCAGATTTCATTTATTTTGCCTATTATATCATCTTTATCCTGCTTAATCAATAACCGTTTGGGAGGCTTGCAATATCTGTTTTAATTTGGTTTTTGAGTTCTTGGACGGACTCAAATTTTTGTTCATCGCGTATAAAATCATGAAGAAAAACTTCAATTTTTTCCCCGTAGAAATCGGGTCCGCTATAGTTGATGAGGTGAGTTTCGAGGCGGGGAATTTTGATTTTTTCGTCGATAGTGGGACGAAAGCCCAGGTTAGCAATACCCCTGTATGTGGCACTGCCGATGATGGTAGAAACAGCATAAACACCGGGGCGGGGCAGGGCGGCAGAGGCAGGCAGGGCGATATTTGCTGTGGGGAAACCGAGTTGACGGGCGAGTTTTTGACCATGTTCAACCGGGCCGAAAACGGAGAATGGGCGCCCCAGCATAGCCGTTGCTTTACGGGCATTACCGGCCTTCAAATGAGCCCTGATAGCGCTGGAGCACACGGTTTCCCGGTCCTGTACCAGCATGTCATTGATGCATGCGCGGAACCCGCGGCGGGCGGCTTCTACCCGTAAAAAATCCGCATTGCCCGAGCCCCCTTTACCGAAGTGCCAGTTGTCACCCACGGAGATTCCGGCCACCCGAGATGCCTTGCAAAGGGAATCCAAAAAGTCTTTTGCAGACATGGCTGCCAGCTCTTTGGTAAAGGGCAATTCCAGCAAGACATCTACGCCCAACTCTTGTAAGTAGCGGTGTTTTTGGTCGGTATGTGGGGTAAGGAGCAGGGGGGCAAGTTGCGGTTTCACCACAGCCAGGGGGTGGGGTATAAAGGTGAGCACACCGCGCAAGGCACCGGGTGTATGAGCAGAAAGTATCACGCGTTGGTGCCCCAAATGCACACCATCAAAGAAGCCCGCAGCCCAATGTATAGGCGATTGACACTCAATGAGTTCTGAAAAATCGTGATATACTTTCATTATCAATGGTTAAGCTGATAAATTGCGGTCTTTGAGCACTTTATCCGTGGGGAGCAGGCGTGCCAGCAGCTCCTCTCTACCGGCGGCTTTGAGGGTGGGTACATCAATGGCCTCAGATATATCGAAATGGCCGGAGCGAATACGGCGCAGTGCAGTAAGGTGGGCACCACAGCCCAGGAATTGCCCGAGGTCGTGAGCGTAGGTTCTCACATAAAAGCCCTTGCTGCAATGCACGGTAAAGTCCACCTCTGCGGAGGCAAGGTCAATGCGTGTAATGGTGTAGTCCAGCACTTGAACATGGCGTGCCTTGCGCTCTACCTCCTTACCTTTACGGGCGAGCTTATAGCAGGGAACGCCGTTAATTTTAACGGCTGAGAACATGGGGGGCACTTGGTCAAACTCGCCGTTAAAATGTTCAAAAGCGGCGCGTATAGCATCCTCTGTAACAGCATCCGTCGGTTTAACGGCTACCACCTCACCATCGGCATCCTGGCTGTTTGTTTCGATACCCAGTTTCATGGTGGCGGTGTATACCTTATCTTCACACATCAGCAAATCCTGCATCTTGGTGGCTTTGCCGATAACAACTATAAGCATGCCGGTGGCCATGGGATCCAGCGTGCCGCAGTGGCCCACTTTTTTGGTACCCAGTATACGCCGGCACAGTGCCACGGCGTTGTGGGATGTAAAGCCGGGGTCCTTATCCACCAGCAATACACCATTGGGAGGCTCGGGGCAGGGCAGGGGAGTATTCATGATTATTTACGCAGCTCGCGGCGGATGGAGTTGAGCACCTTCTCACGGCATTCCTCGAGGCTGCCGCGCATACGTATACCGGAGGCCATGGCATGCCCGCCGCCGCCGTGCTCTGCTGCAATGGCAGATACATCTATTGCGGGGTCTTTGGAGCGCAGGGAGACGCGTATAAGACCATCCTCCATATCTTCGAAAATGACCGCAGCCCTCACGCCCTCCCAAACGCGTATGTAATCCACCAGGTCCTTGCAATCCTCCATACCCACACCCAGCTCGGCTTTTTTACCGGCGGGCATGGAGTAGTGAGAGAGCATGCCGCCCTGCTCAAGCACCATGTTGTTGAGCACCTCCCTCTGCATAGTGAAAACTGTGAGTGGGGACTCTTGCCAAATGCGGCGGTTGATATCCCCTACATCCACCCCGGCCTCGATAAGTTGTGCAGCTGTGCGCATTACCTGGGGGGTTGTGCTGTTGTATTGGAAGGAGCCCGTATCTGTGCTGATAGCGGCATACAGTGCCTCTGCCACGGGTTTGGTTAAAGGTATACCCAAGGCGGATATCAGCTCTGCAATCATGCATCCGCAGGCAGCCTCCCCGCCTTTCACTACATTGAGCTTTGCGTAACGTGTGTTGGTTTGGTGGTGGTCTATATTTACCGTGAAGGGTGCCTCGGCAAAGCGCTCCATACCGGCATTGCCGATGCGCTTAATATCCCCCGTATCCACACAAATAAAGCAGTCCACCTCTTGCGGCAGGGCAGGGGGGATGGGCTGTAACAAATCGCTGCCCTGTAAAAAAGCATAGCGTGCGGGGCAGGGGTCTTGGTTCCATAATTGCACTTTTTTACCCATGGACTGCAGGGCGAGGCCTAAAGCAAGCGTGGAGCCGATGGCATCACCATCCGGCCGAAAATGTGATATCACCACGAAATTCTCGTGGGTATGTATTGCTTGGATGAGTTCTGTGTACATCAGGATATGAGGTTTTTGTTGTAATCTTCTTCGTACTCGTCTGCCGGTTCTGCCTGTTGCAGGGGGGCAATAGCCGTTTGTCGAGTCATGACGGATTTGGCCAATATGGCAGATAATACCAAAGCAAAGCCACACCATTGCCCCGCCTGTATGACCTCCGCATAGAACATAAAGCCGATGAGTGCGGCCTCCATGGGCTCTATGCATGAGACAATGCCGAACTCCAGTGAGCTGAGCCGCTGCATGGCAAATGCCACCAACACTAACACACCCACCCCTTGGCATAAGCCGATTCCCAGCAAATACGGCCAGCCTGTGCCCATGTTCAGCAGGGGGGCTGCCGTGCAGAACAAAGGCACCAGCAATACCAATGTGCCCGCGGCAGATTGCCAGAACGTGCGCTGCAACAGGCTGACGTCCTCCCGCATAAAACGATTGAGCACAATATACAGAGAGTAGAACAACCCGCTGAGCAAGCCGTACAATATACCCAAGGCATCATTTTGTCCGCCGCTGCTTGAGCCGGATAATAAAGATACCAGCACAATGCCCAAGCCCGCAGTCAGAATCAGCAAGGCATCTCGCTTGGGGGGTAAGTGGTGGTCCAGCAAGGCCTCCCACACCGCTGCAAATAAGGGGCCTGTGGCGGGTAATAATGCCGCTATGCCCGCAGAGGTCTCTTTTATTGCCAAAAAGTAAAACAAAATGCACAGGCTGATACCAATGCCCGATATAAAAGCCCCGGTATTAAAGTGCATGCTTTCCCCACGCCTCCATACCCTCCATGCTCCGTATAGCCCGATGAGCACCAGCCCTATCCCGAATCGGGACAGTGAGCATAACTGCGCCGTGCAGACAGACTCTCTCACAAATACGCAAAGCGTACCCATTAACACGGATGCCATGGTTGCTGCCAAAAATGCACTGAGATAAGCCTTATTCATGCGTCACGCGCCTGCGAGCGCGCGGATTATACCACCTCAGCCCCTCACTGGCAATACTTTTTTGTTTATATGTATGCGCACCGTTTCGCGCTTGCCCACAGTTGTAGAAGAATTTGATTTTCCTTGATGGTTTGCCCGGCTTTAAATTGAGAAAAACCATGAAAATCTGCACTAATATTGCAGATTTTCATGGTATTCTTGATTATTTTTCTATAAAAACCATGAAAATCCGCAGTATGAGTGCAGAATTTCATGGTTTTTATTTATTTAAGCTTGACAATAGGCTGCAATACAGGCAGGATACAGCAAAGGGATAAAAAGGGAATGGAAATAGAACGCACATTAGCAGCTAAGGTAAAGGAGTTACACCGAGTATTTCCTTGTGTCATGGTAACAGGTGCACGGCAGGTAGGTAAGTCTACACTGTTGCGTCAATTATTGCCGGAGGGTATGCGATATGTAACTTTGGATCATGAGTTAATGTTGCTCAGGGCCAAAGAGGATCCCATGGGTTTTTTGGAAGAAATGGGTAGCCCATTGTGCATAGATGAGGTACAGTATGAGCCACGACTTCTGCGCGCCATTAAAATGAAAGTAGATGAAAGCGGAGAATCCGGACAATACTGGCTGACGGGCTCACAGCGTTTTCACTTAATGCAAGGGGTATCAGAGAGTTTGGCCGGGCGTGTGGGTATTGTAGAGTTACACAGTCTATCTCAAAGCGAAATAGAAGGTAAGGGCAGCTCGGCAGATCCGTTTGATCCGGAGTTTTTTAAAAATCACATCGGGGCACCGGTGTGCGATATTTCTGCCTTGTACAACCGTATTTGGAAAGGTGGATATCCCCGTTTGTTTAAGTACGAGGGTACAAGCCATGAGGACTACTTCAGCGCCTACCTCAACACCTATATTGCCAGGGATGTGCGGGCATTGACTCAAGTGGGAGACACTTCAGCCTTTATGCGTTTCATGCAGTCTGTTGCTTCACGTACAGCTCAGCAGTTGGTGTATGCGGATGTAGCAAAGGATGCCGATGTATCCCCCAATACCGCAAAAAAATGGCTCTCCGTCTTAGAAACATCGGGTATCATTGACATTTTACAACCCTATTACATCAACACGAGTAAGCGGTTGGTGAAAAGCCCCAAGGTATATTTCAATGATACGGGTTTTTGCTCATGGTTGGGTGGGTGGAGCAGTGCCCGTGTATTGCAACAAGGCGCTATGGCAGGCCCCATGCTTGAAACCTGGGTATATGGTCAATTACGCCGTAGTTTCACTAACCGCGGAATACGCGCTCGCCTTACTTATTACCGCAATAACAATGGTGCTGAGGTTGATTTTTTGTTAGAAAAAGACGGTAAGATTTTCCCCATGGAGGTTAAGCGCAGCAGCTCCCCGAGATTGGGAGACCTGAGTGGTGCTGCTACCATACCCACAGCACCGGGTGTGCAGGTGCAACCCGGTATTGTGCTGTATACCGGTACAGAGATTCTGCCGCTGGGCAGGGGGCATTACTCTTACCCTATCTCTATGATTTGAGGGGACAACTGCTCAAACAATTTGTAGCATACGGCTGTGACTGTCAGAGTTTTTTATACAAAATACTTGATAAATCCTATAAAAATTATATAATATAAATACAGCTCATGTATAGGGATGAGAATAAGCAGTAACAGAGTATTATGGTTGAGTGTATTGCAAGTGTATGCAGCTGCAATGGCATGCGCGGATACTGTTGTCTTGAGTCAAGATACGGTATATGAATTACCCACCAACAAAAGCGAATGGCATAACGGGGATTATACTATTGAGTCAGAAAACAAAAGCAATTTGACGGTGAAGGGGACCGGCGCATTGACCGGTGACCACGGCACCGGTAAGTTTATTAATAATGGTAAGGCAGAATTCCGTCATTTAGGCAATCTCTATATAACGGATTCCGTAAACGCGTGGTCAGATATAGGTGGAGGCGATAAGGATATTAACGGTTATGGGTATGGAGGTATGTTTGCCTCAAAGGTTGAGGGTGAGGAGGATGGCGTGTATTTTATTGAAAACGAATCCGTATACATAAATAACGTAGTGTATGATGCCTCAGAGTGGGGGCAAAACGCATCCCTTTCAGCCATTTACGGGGGTGCCATCTATGCAAAGAACGGGGATGATGTATTGTTCTCCGGTAATGGTTATGTGTCTCTGAAAAACATAGGCAGCCTCAGTAGCCACGATACAAATTATAGTTACAAAGATTTTTACGGATATGGCGGGGCTGTGCATGCGGAAGATTTGTTGATAAAAGGCACGAAAAATGATGTAGATATATTTAATTGTTATATTTTACAAGGTGTTTGTACGGATGCAGAGGGCGAGGGTAAAGGCGGGGCTGTTTATGCTCACCACTTGCAAATAAGTGATAACGGCGGTAATGTTAATTTGGGCGGAAATTATATTCATACAGCAAATAATTCTCAAGGCGGGGCTCTTTATATTACACAAAGTGGTGAAATTAATAACAATGGTTTGCATGTACAAATAAGCGGTAATTATGTAGAATCGGCTCCTGATAAAAAGTACGGCCTCCTGGAAGATAGTGCAGATGCAGATTGCTATGCTTATGGTGGGGCTGTTTTTGTGATGGATAATGCCGAATTCTGCATAGAAAACAACGTGGGCAATATAAGGATTAATCATAACAAGGCCGTGGCGGATTATAGCGTTGTAACTTCTCAGGGCGAGGGTAATGAGCACATGGATGATGCGGCTGTAGCATTGGGGGGTGCGGTATATTTGGCGCAGTATGCTAAAATGAGTATAAGTCACAATGGTAAAGGTGCCCCCTATGGTGATGTAGAGTTTAGCGGTAACAGTGTATCCACAAAAGGTACAAATGCCGGTAAAGCATACGGCGGGGTTGTTTATATGGAATCAGGTAGCACTTTTACCGTGCAGGGCAACAGCGGTAATGTGATATTTGGCGATAACACGGCAGAAATAGGCGGGGTTGGTTACATGGAATCAGGTAGCACTTTTACCGTGCAGGGCAACGGCGGTAATGTGTCATTCAGTGGTAACACGGCAGAAATAGGCGGGGCTGTTTATGTAAAAGAAAAGTCGAGCCTCTCCATCTCAGATAATACAGGTGGGGTGCAGTTTTCGCAAAATAGAGCTACAGAGCAAGGTGGGGCTATTTATGCTGCCGGTACGGTGGAATTGTGCCGAAATGGGGATGTTGTCTTTACGGATAATGTGGCCAAACTGGGAAGTGCCATCTATGCGGAGGCCGGGGCTCAGGTATCCATTTTGAATAACAGTAGTGTCAGCTTCGCATCCGACCTTGCAAAGGGAAACTCAATTTACCTGAATGATAATGTAATATTCAATTTAAGCAATAATGGTAAGGTTGAGTTTCATATTAAAGCGGATACGCACACTTTCACCGTATATGCCGCTGAATCCACACAGTTGAATATGTGCGGTAATGAGCAGGTTATTATCCATGAGTGTGAAACGATAAAAAACGCTGCGATTCAAAGTAGTGGCATTATCAACATTAATAATAACACGGCCGGGGTGCTCATTAAAGATAACAGTGCACTTTTATCAAATAACGGTTTTATACATTTAAAAGGCTCCGGAGCTGCCTTTTCTCTCTCCGGTAATCAGGGGGATATTCAAATTGATAACAATTTTGTCAGTAATGGGTTGGGTATTATATGTGCGGACCATGCAGATAGTCAAATAAGTATTTGCAATAATCAGGCAAATGTGTACATAACAGGTAACGCTGTTACCGGCGGCAGCAGCTCAACTATTCATACCGCCGGCACTCTATATATTTGCAATAATGCCGGAAAAGTTATTTTTGGTAATAACCAAATTTATGATGACAGTACAAACACAGTGGTATTAAAGAGCATCAGTGCCGATAAAGCTTATTTTTCTGCTGCTGCCGCTGATAGTGTTGAGTTGAGAGATGCTGTTTCCGTGCAGTCAGAGCTCCATGTAAATGCAAACAGCAATGGCAAAGCTCAGCATGGAGATGTTATCTTCACCGGACGGTATACAGATGCTTATGCACTTGAGTATCCTGATAATAATGTAGATAAAGAAAACTCCCGACTCAGTACGGTAAGTGGTACTCTTACATTGCATGCAGGCAAACTTACTGTGGAGCATGGGGCCGTGTTGCAGGCAAAGCAAGTTATAGTGGAAAGTAAAAAAGGGGCTGTTGTTACATTGGCTTCGGGCGGTGTTTTGAAAACGGAGCAGCCGCTCCTTATAGGGCAAGGTACTGCCCTTGTGGCAGATGCCGCTGCCTTGCAGTTAGAGGATGTAGCCGTGGTTTCCACCGGTATGGATGATTTGGTGAGAAACATTTTTGTAGCCGGCACATTACAGTGTGGGCAGCTTACTTTATCTGCCGGTAGTATTTATAGCCTGAATGGCGGTATTTTGGACTTAGGTGAATCTGCCCTTTGCCTGGATTCCGCAGGCATCATCACCATAGCCGGTAGCAGTATGCCGGTTACAATCGACGGCGAGCAGGTACTCCTCTTATTTTGTGGTGTAAATGAATGCTCGGCAACCGATGCTGTTTTGGCATACCATGGTAACATCTATACCGAGGAGCATATCGTTTTAGACCGTGAGAGAGGGCTCGTTTATCTCTCCGGCGTTGTACCGGAGCCCGGCACGGCCTCCCTTTCTCTCATTGCTCTGGGGCTATTAATGATGCGGCGTAAAAGAACCATAGGCAAGGTGCATGGATACCGGACTCAGAGCCGGGTGCTGCGCAGCTTGTCCGACCCATAATAATCCTTACTGCGCAGGTGCTCGGCAATGGAGTCCACCTTTTCAGGGGGGTAGCCTTTTTCTGACATCAGGCGCAGGAAATTCTCTTGGTCCAAGAAACTTCTTTTGGGCTCCGGCTCTTTGATTTCTGATTCTGCCTTACGGATGGCATCCGCCGCGGCATCTGCCGTTTCCCCCTGAGCATAGGTAATTTCTTCTCGGCTATAGGCAGGCAAGCCAAAAGACGGTGTAGGGGCGGGCTCTGCCTCCTGTGCAATAGTTGTTATGGCTAAAAATGGTATAAAAAGGTATGGTTTCTTGCAGTGTCAATGGTTAATTGTTCATCATGGCGCGCTTTAAGGCTTCGGAGCCGTAGAAATTGGCCTCGCGTATGCGCTCTATATGCTTTTGCATAATAAACATGTCAATGTTGTTGCGCTCCATTTCTTCCAAAATATCCATCTCAGAGATTTGGGTTCTATCCACCTGAATCTGCTCTGCTTTTTTGCCAATGTTGTCAATTTTAAGGGCTGCAGCATCTGCAGAGGCGCGGTCTGTGATGGAGTTTGCCACCTCAACGGATTCCTTGAATAATTGCACAAACTGCTTTACGGCAGCGGCTTTTTCCTCTGCGGTGTAAATGCGTACGGAGCTCTCGGGCAAGGGCATATACTGCGGTTCCGTCAGCTCCTCAGGCTCGTTTTCCTGAACAGTTTCCAAATCGTGTATCACCCGCACCGGCATTTTCTCTTCCTCTTCTGCCTGAGCTTGGGCAGCGGCTTCCTCTGCCTCCTGAGCCAGGATGATATCCGTAATCTCAAACCACATTTGCATGCGGTACACCTTGCCGTCTCTCGGCAGCAGGTAGGTCATGCGGCCATAGATGGGGCCCTCCTCGGTGCGCACCAGGGTTTGGTCCTCTTTTTCAGCATCGGGCAGGGCACTCATCACCGTGCGGATGTACTCCAGATTCTCCTCATCCTTGCCCAATTTCCAAGCCGTTTGCTCTGTGAGGCCCGGGCCACCGCCGATGTTGCCCAACTTACCTTGCAGGGCAGCCATAAGCTCAGCACCCACAGTTTGCAGCAGCTCCGGGGTAACCTCCCCGGGCTCTAATGCCGCCATGGCCGGAAACCCGAGCACACGTGCCAGCTCTACCGACCCGTAAAACTTGTTTTGGATGAGCTGTTGGTTGGATTTTTCCAAGCGATCCTCCGTAACCCCTGCCTCAGCCAGAGCTTGTACAGTAACCTCCTCCGGCAGATAATGAATCCCGAACAGCATCTCCTGCATCAGGCGTATACGGGAGCTGAGCTTGGGCATGGCTGCATCTGCACTCTCTTTATCGTGTATGCCCTCAATCAATTTGCAAATGGATTTCATTACCCTCACATAATCATTGAGTACCGGTTGTAAATCCTCAGATACGGTTACGGGGGCGGCTTCCGTTGCAGGGCATAACGGGGCTATGAAAAGAGCAGCGGCTGCCAGGTGTTGAATCTTCATGCGCAAAGTATAACACTTCGGCATCTTCTTGCAAGTAAATTTACTTATGCGTGGGAATAATTGGGAAAATGGCAATGTGTAGGGGATACCCTGCGGGCGAATGCCCGCATTGACCAGGGTTTGACCA
>SUVJ01000026.1 GCA_015062045.1 Akkermansiaceae bacterium | reverse complement strand
TTCCCCGGGGTTCCGCCGCTACCGCGGCTCCACCACCGGGCTACCATATATCGCCCCTCACCGGGGCTCAATAGTTTGGCTCGCTTACGCTCGCAAAATTCAAAATAAATGGATTAAACCGAGTTTTTCGAGGTTCCCAACTTTTACAATTACGGCTCAACCCACAGCGGGTCTCGGCCCATGAGAAAGAGATAAGCCGGCACAACATGAATAGTACCTTGCGCGGTAGGGATTTCCTCTTCATGGTTTTGAGTAATGAGGTATGCATGCCGTAAGGAAAGCTCGGCCATGGCCTCTGTAAGGGCACGTACCTCGCGGTTACGGGTGGTGGTGCCGGCAATATCTGTACTTACCTGCACTATGTGCACCCGGCCATCGGGCAAATGCACCAAGAAATCCACCTCATGCCCGTTGCGGGTGTTGTAGTAATACAGGTCTCGCGAGCAGCGCCTGAGCGCTACAGCCACGATATTTTCCAAGCGAGAACCGGCATTCTCCGTAAAGCGTAACCCACACGCAGCGGCCAATGCATGGTCTATACAATAGAGTTTTTTCATGCGCCGCTGCTGCTCCCCTAAAGAGGCAGATGCACAGGGCACACTGATGAGGAAGTAGGCATCCTCCAGCCATTGCAGGTAATTTTCCATCTCTGCGCGGGTCATGGAGATGCCAAGGGACTTAAACTCATTGAGATTTTTGTTAATGGAGAACAAAGCACCCACTTGGTTGATAACCCTGCGCGACAAATGACGCAAGGCTACGGGGTGCTGTACTTTGTTGCGGTCTACAACATCCCGGTATAAGATGGAGGCAAAATACTCTTGCAACACATTGCGACGATCTGTGCCCGGTAGCCCGTACACCTCGGGGAAACCTCCTTCCTGCTCATAATCTTCCCAGGCTTTTTGTTGTTTAAGGCGCTCTGCCGTGGTACGCGCACGCTTGCGGCTAACACCGCAGCGGGTCAAATATTCACCGTAAGAAAAAGGGAAAAGCTCCCAACTAAGGGTACGCCCACGCAGACAACTTGCAATCTCATGAGAAAGCAGGCGAGATGACGACCCTGTTAAATAGATATCACAATTTTCATCACGCCGCATGCGCTCTATGAACAGCTCCCAGTTGGGGTAATCTTGCATCTCATCAAACAAGAACACTACTTTCTCCGCACGCCGTTTATGCGGGTACATGCCGTAATAGGCTTCGTAAATGCGGTTCCACTCCCCCTGCAAGAGGTCAGGCAAGCGTTCATCCATGAAATTAAGGTGTACCAAGTTTTCTTTAGGCAAACCCTGCTCTATGAGAGATTGCATCATACCCTGCATCAGCGTGGATTTTCCGCAACGCCTCACCCCCATGCACACGCTTACTTTTTGCGGTAATACGCGTATTTGCAAATCACGCTCCACAATGTTACCAACACACGGCTCTTGCCCGGTGGTAATAATTTCTTGTAAATATCGCTGTGATTCCTTGCTATCCATGCGTATAGATTAACAAATCATTGGCTCTTTGACAAGAAAAATCTCCATTCTTTACCTAAAATCTGAAAAGAATATACAGAGTCTTTACACAAATTCTTAAAAGTTTTGGTAGTTTCTTTGTATAAAATATGCAAAGAATGGTAAATTGGGGGCACAAGAATGACGATGTTTGCGGCAGAATCAGCAAAATGAAGATTGCCAGCGGGGGGCGGGTGTGGTAAAGTGTGGGTATGGAACGTTTGAACAACCGCGCACTCAATGAGATGCGCCCGCTGGAATTTGTGTTGGATGTCGCCCCGCATGCCACGGCATCCGTGTTGTCATGCTTTGGTAACACGCGTGTGATTTGTGCTGTTACCATTGAGGAGGATGTACCGCGCTGGATGAAGATGCAGGGCGTACCCGGTGGTTGGCTTACGGCAGAGTACGCCATGCTGCCCTACTCTACCCTGGACCGCAAGAAGCGAGACAGTGCTGCCGGCAAGCAAGATGGCCGCTCTGTGGAGATTCAACGCCTCATTGGGCGCTCCCTGCGCGCTGTGATGGATTTGGAGGCCTTGGGGGCCCGCACGGTGTGGATTGACTGCGATGTGTTGCAGGCAGACGGCGGCACGCGCACGGCCTCCATCACCGGTGCTGCGGTGGCACTGGCCATTGCTCTTAACCGTATTATGGCCAAGGGGCTTATACCCGCCAACCCCATGCGCCAGCTGGTGTCTGCCGTATCCGTGGGCAAGCTCAAGGGCACACCTTTGCTGGACCTTTGTTATGTTGAGGACCGCGATGCCGAGGTGGACATGAACATTGTGATGACCGAGGGCGGGCAGTATGTGGAGGTACAAGGCAGCGGTGAGGAGGCCGTATTCACCGCGGAGGAGATGGCGCAGATGCTCTCTCTGGCATCCCAAGGTATTGCCGCCATCACCAAGGCACAAAAAGAGGCCATTGCCCGCGCAGACCAACCCACGGAGGCAGATTTCGCCTCTCTCAAAAACTTCTTTGCCGGCCTTAAATAAGGGCTGCGGCTTCATCAATAAAATCCCCCGCACGTTGTATCAGCGCGTGCGGGGGATTTTGTATAGCTGTAATGGGTTGAATTACGGGGCCGGGGTAAGAATCTCGCTGAGCGGGATACGCAGGAAACCCATGCCGTGGTAATCGTTGGTCTCGCTCACGTGGGCGGGCTCATAGATAATGCCGATGTGCTCGTCATCTATGGGTGCAATGCAGGAGTATCCCCGGCACTCTCGCACATCATACACCAAGCCTTTGTTCCATGTAAGGCCGTCATCCGTAGAGGCATGCACCATCATGTGGTTGCGCAGCTTAGGGTCGGAGTTCGGGTAACAGCTCCACATCATCCACCAAAGCACCCCCACCCTCTACAGAGGAGCATATCAACTTTACACCCGTGGTACCGGCAGGCAACACAGCCTGTGCTTGTTTGTACTCTTTAACAACGGCAGCAATGTTTTTTTGCACCACAACATTCCCACCCGGTGTTTCTGCAACAACTTGCAGGTGAAATGCCCCTTGGGCTGTCCACCGTTGTACCCAAAAGTTGAGCACTGCTACATCTGCCAAGGGCTCGGTAAAGGTAAGTTTTACGCACCTGTTTTTTGCACCTTTAATGCGCAAAAACTGTTTACCGCTGCGGGCAGCGCCGGTAGAGATAAGGGCATCCCCGCTCAGACAGCCATACATGGTACTCAGCTCCCCGGTCTCCCCCGCCTGGGCAGATTCAAAACTTTCCGTCGCACAGGCCAAGCCACACGCAAGCATGGGTAAAATATGTTTGTAAACCATACCCGCCATTATAAAAACAACCACACTTCCTTGCAAGCAAAAACCGGGCATAAACGCATTTTCAGATTCACATGGCAGGCAAAATATGGTATAGGTGTAACCATGTTTTATCCATTACGCACTCCGCTCGTGGCCTGCCTGGCCGTGGCAACCGCATTAACAACAATAGCTCAAGACCCCGCAGACCGTCACCCGGTGTACGATGTTGTAGCCCCCCGCATCTATACCCTGCCCGGTACACCCACAGAGCTTAAAATTGCCCCGGCTGTAGATAAACGCCTTGTGGCCGGAGATGCCTACCCCTTTACAGATAAAGCAAAAGAAAGCCCGCTTCAACTCAAGGGCTGGCGAGGCGAGCGTTGCAGCGCGCAGTTGGCAATATCCACCGGTGGCCACGCTGCCCCATTGCAGGTAAGCTGCTCCCTGCTCAACCAAAACGGGCATGGTATTTCTCCCACCGTCAGCATGATACGCTACACGGAAGGCGGCGGTAAAGTGGTGGCAGACATTATTGACAATGCCAACCACTGCGACCACCCCGCCGGGGTACACCGTGCTGTGTGGTATGAGGTTAATATACCACAGAATGCCCGGCCCGGTATTTACAAAGGGCACATCACCGTAAGCACCCCCGGGGTAGAACCGGCCACGATGGAAGTTGAGCTGGAGGTGCAGGATGCCTGCCTGCCCACCCCCGAGAACTGGAAAATACACCTGGACCTGTGGCAGTACCCGTACTCCGTAGCCCGTTGGCATGATGTAGAGCCGTGGTCCGAGGCGCACTTTGCCATTTTGCGCCCCATCATGAAACGTTTGGCACAAGCCGGGCAAAAATACATAACCTGCACCCTGTTAGATGAAGCGTGGAACGCCCAAACCTACGATTGGTACCCCTCCATGGTGCGTTGGGTGCGTGGTAAAGATGGTGTGATGCGCTATGATTACAGCGTACTGGATGCCTGGATTCATTTCATGCACGACGAAATCGGCATACAGGGGCACATCAGCTGCTACTCCATGCTGCCATGGCACCTCAAAGTGCGTTACTTTGATGAAACCACCGGCACAGATGCCTACCTGAGCGCAGAACCCGGTAAGCCTGAGTTTGAGGCTGTATGGGGCCCGTTCCTTAAAGATTTTTACCACCACATGCAAGACAAAGGCTGGGCAGATAAAACCTGCATTGCCATAGATGAGCGCCCGGACCACATGGTGAAAGAAGCCATGCGCTTAATCAAGGAAAACGCCCCAAGCTTCCGCATTGCCTCTGCGGTGGATAAGCCCTCCACCCTCACGCGCGATGTCTATAACATCTCCCCCGTTATCACCCATGCCGGTACCACTTTGGGCAGCCTGCTCAAAGAGCGTAAAAATGCCGGCAAAATTACAACCTTCTATGTGTGCCTGCACCCCGTAGTGCCTAACACCTTCACCACATCTGCCCCGGCAGAGGCTGAGTGGCTGGGGCTATTTGCCGCCGCTAATCACTTGGACGGTTTCCTGCGCTGGGCATACAATGCCTGGAATCGCAACCCGCTGGAGTCTACAGACTTTGGCACCTGGCCCACGGGTGACTGTTTCCTGGTATACCCCGGCAACCGCAGCTCCATTCGCTTTGAACGCCTGCGCGACGGTATTGAGGAGTATGAGAAAATCAATCTGTTGAGGGAACGAGCCAAGGAATCCCCCGAGGCTGCCGCCATTATAGACAGCATGAATGCGCGCCTCGCCTCGCTCTTTACCGTGCAAAGAAGCAAAGGCCGCCAACACACCGCAGATGTAAAAGAAGCCCACCTCATTGTTGAGGAAACCCTGCGCGCCCTCAAGGCCCTTAAATAATCATAAAACATTACGCGTTAGAATCATTAGTGATAGTTTTTTCGGTTGTAAAACAAAAACTCACCGGCTTTTATATTCTAAAATATGAAACAGCTTAAAAATGAGTGTTATTCTCGCTGAAAGAAAAATTAACACCTAATTAGAAGGCCTCTGTTGTTTTCGTTAAGTTTACATCGTATCCGATACTATCACTATCAGACATCATTATCCCACCATGAAAGTTTTGTATAAAAGAACAATTATAAATGTACCGGATGGAATGCATTTGGTTATTTACGAATCAAACTTCCTCAAATATTTAGCAAAATATATGTGTATTGATGAACAATCTCACACATTGAAAACATGGAAAATTATCAATCCCGGTCACCACACAGTTTTTTGCTCCGCCGTTCAAAACATATCACCCGTTTCTTTTGATGCGAAACCGAATGAGATAACAGTTATAACTCTGAACTCACAATTTTTTCCGACTAATCGTTTTTTGCGTATGTTAAGTATTATTTTCTTAACAGGCGTATTACATTTGAAAAGTTGTACCTCTCGTGAGGATTTAAAAAAATTGGGGATTGTAACATTACAGACTCAATAATATTGTGCCTTTTAAACGCAACGAGCATCAGAAGTAATCGTATAATGGGGACCTCGAAAAACTCGCCAAATGGCAATTTGTAAATACGAATTACGATATACGAAATACGAATTTTCAGAGTTAGGCGCCTGCGGCGCAATGTTGCAAAGCCTTGCATGAGTTACTGGTGTAATTACGGCAGTAAGCGTTGAGATAGCAATGCTTATTTTGCGAACAGCAAGGGAGACTTCCCGTAGCTGTGAGCCGAACTATATTGACTTCGTATTTCGTATTTCACATTTCGTACTTCCAAGCCCCCTTGTGGGGCGAAATAACATAGGCAGGCGGTCAAGCGTGCACGCAGTGCGCGCGCGACCCCTGCTGATTATCAAAAATATAGAGCCCGACGAGCTACGCGAGGAGGCCGACACAATCCTCACGAGGGGTGTTAACCCCGAGTCACTCCCCGCTCCGGGCTTACGCCCTGCGCTATATACATCTGTCGGCCTCGTCGTCAACGCTAACGCGCCGACGCCTCGGGCTCGGGGGTGTTTTTTTCACGTGCAGGGGCTTCTTTGTCACGGCGTAGGGCTCAGCCCGAAGACGGAACGCCCCTGCCTATGTTATTTCGCCCCACAAGGGGGCTATCAAATTCGGCGTGCACTCGTTTGCTGTGTAACTGTTTGCATCTTAAGCCTTTGCAGTAGCTTTGCTTACTTTGTAAATTGTACCTTGGGGACCTCGAAAAACTCCGGGGCCCCCTCAAATTGGTAGTTGTGGGGGAGACCCCGCAAGCGTTAGCGAGCCGACTTTTTGAGCCCCGGTGAGGGGCGCCATAGAATAGCCCGGGCGTGGAGCCGCGTCTGCGGCGGCTTGTCACGGCGTAGGCTTGCCGAAGCCGGAAACCCCGGGAAATATGCAAAAAAATAGATGCGAACCCCGCAAGGGGTGGCATAATGTTGCGCTTTGAATTAAGGCATTATATGTATTTACCCCCATATTTAAGCCACGCATTATGTCACCCCTCAACCGGGGTTCCTATTTGTTTGTCCGTTTCCCCGGGGTTCCGCCGCTGACGCGGCTACACCGCCGGGCTACCATATATCGCCCCTCGCCGGGGCTCTGATTTCGGCGGGCATTCGCCCGCAGGGTATCCCCTACAAATTACCATTTATCGAGTTTTTAGAGATGCCCAATTCATACTCGTACTTGACTTCCTTAGCCTCTGCGGGGCTATGAAATTCAACGGGAAAGCTCTGCCAAAATAAAGGGGGCAGTGGTGCTGTTTTTGGCCTTGGCGACTTGTTTAACGGAGCCTTGGGCGACAATGAGCCCACCATCTGCCCCTGCACCGGGGCCGACATCTATTACGTAATCTGCCTCACAGATAAGCTCCGGGTTATGCTCAATGACAACGACGGTGTTACCCATTTCTACCAAACGGCGCAGTACACCGACCAAGAGGCGCACATCTTGCGGGTGCAGGCCGATGGTGGGTTCCTCAATCAGGTACAAATCCTGCGGCAGGGCTTTACCTTTGCGAATAGCCGTCAGCGCGGCACGGCGACCTTTGATGAGCTCTGCCACCAGTTTAATGCGCTGTGCCTCACCGCCGGAGAGCGTGTTACTGGCCTGCCCCAGGGTTAAATAGCCCAGGCCAGTTTCACAGAGCAAGCGCAGAGGATCCGCCAGGCGGGGCTGATTTTCGAAGAAGACGGCGGCGTCCTCCATGTTCATATCCAACACCTCTGCAATGGTTTTGCCTTTGTAGCGCACTTGCAGGGTGCGGGAGTTGTAACGCGCACCGCGGCAGGTTTCGCAAGGCACGGTACAGGGGGGCAGAAAATCCATCTCCTGCTTGCGGTAGCCGGTGCCTTTGCAAGATTCACAATGCCCGGCAGCGGTATTGAACGAGAATCTACCGGCATCGAAACCGAGGCGACGGGCATCCGCACTTTGAGCAAAGAGCTTGCGGATTTCATCAAAAATGCCGATATAGGTGGCGGGAGTGGAGCGCGGCGTTTTGCCGAGGGGGGATTGATCCACCTGATACAGGGCACGCACGGAGTCCAGGCCTTGATCCGTTGACCACAGGGCACGCTCCTCCCTACTAACGGCACCACCCAGTGCATGTTTAACGGCGGTGGATAATGTACCGGTGATGAGGGACGTTTTACCGGCACCGGACACCCCCGTTACCACCGTGAAACGGGCACGGGGAATACGCAAATCCACATTTTTCAGGTTATGGAGGCGGCAGCCCGCAACCACCAGCCACTGAACATCCTTAAGCGGCAGCCACTTACCGCAATAGGGGTGTTTGCGGTGGTGGGCAAGTGCCTGCCCCGTGACGGATTGCGGGTTCTGCACCACTTGCTCAAAAGCACCTTGTGCCACCAATTGCCCGCCGCGCACACCGGCACCGGGGCCAAGGTCTATAATATTGTCGGCACGGCGCATGGTATCTTCATCATGCTCAACCACCAGCAGGGTATTGCCACGCTTGCGCAGGGTATCTAAGGTGCTGAGCAAGCGTTCATTATCACAGGGGTGCAGGCCGATGGTGGGTTCATCCAGCACGTAGAGCACGCCCCGCAGCTCTGAGCCCAGCTGGGCAGCCAGGCGTATGCGCTGCGTTTCACCGCCGGAGAGCGTGGTGGCGGCACGATCCATAGACAAATACCCCAACCCCACGCGTTGCAGGAACCGCAAGCGCGGCACAATTTCTGCCACCACGTTACGCGCAATATCTGCATCTCTGCCGCTGAACTGCCAGCTCTGCACCAAGTTCATGGCGCTCACGGCATCAAGCTTACCGACCTCCGCGATATTATGGCCGAACAATTTAACCGCCAAAGCAAAGGGATTTAAGCGCAGGCCGCGGCACGCCTTGCAGGTGCAACGGGGGGCATCCTTAGCGGTATTTTTTTCAAGCTCTCTGTCAAAGCGCAGCTCTTTTTCAAGCTCGCTCATGCGCTCATCCTCCTTTTTAGAGGAAGGCGCGGCCACAAAGCCGTGCCCCATGCACGCGGGGCACCACCCATGCGGGGAGTTAAAGGAGAAAGTGGAGGGCTCGGGGTCCGCATAACTTTGCCCGCACTGTGGGCAGGTAAGGCGCGTGCCCAGCAGACGGTGCTCCTTGCCTTTGAGCAGGCGCAAAAAGCCATCCCCCATTTCCATGGCACGGTTCACAGTATCATGCAAGGTAGCAAAATCACATTCTTTACCGTTCATGGTAATGCGGTTGCCCTGCACGGAGATATCGGCCAGCACGATATCGACATCATGGTTAGAGTAGCGGTCCAACGGGGTGAACGCATCGGGGCGGCACAAAACGCCGTCCGCCAACAAATAAGGGTACTTTTTTTTGGCGGCCCAGCGTGCTAAATCCGCATAATGCCCCTTGCGGTTACGTACCACGGGGGCAGCCAGCATGAGAGACTCGGGGCGGGTCTCCAGCTCCGCCATCACCAGGGCACGAATCTCCTCTGCAGAGCGCCTGCCCACAGGCACGCCGCACTCCGGGCAATGCGCCTGCCCCAACTTGGCATACAACAGGCGCAGGAATTGCCAAATCTCCGTAACGGTACCCACGGTAGATTTACTACCGCCGCGAGAGCGATTCTGCTCAATGGCCACCGTAGGCGGCAGGCCCGTCAGGCGGTCAATATCGGGCGTTTCCATTTGCTCGGTAAATTGGCGGGCATACGGGCTCATCACATCCATGAAACGCTTTTGGCCCTCTGCAAAAATAATATCGAACGCCAGGGTGCTTTTACCACTGCCGGAAAGCCCCGTAACCACGGTCATTTTGTTGCGGGGTATGTCTACATCTATATTTTTGAGCTGATGATGCCTGGCCCCACGCAGCGCAATGACCCCGGCGGGTATGGCAGCCTCTGCATGCTCCACCACGGGGGCAGACACGGCAGCAGCCTCCCCATACAAGGCCTGCGCCAAGAAACCACCGGTGTACCCGGCGGTGCAGGCCGCCACATGCTCCGGCGTGCCCTGCACCACAATATGGCCGCCGCCGGTGCCGCCCTCCGGCCCCAAATCTATCACATGGTCGGCACACTTGATAATCTCCGTATTATGCTCAATAACCAACAGGGTATTCCCCTGCTCCGTGAGGCGGTCGAACACGCGCAACAACACGGCTAAGTCACAGAAATGCAGGCCCGTGCCGGGTTCATCCAAAATGAGCAGATTTCCCTTTTGAGGGGCAGCCGCCGTAAGGGTATCTGCCAGAATATGAGCCAGCTTGAGGCGCTGGTTCTCACCACCGGATAAGGTATTGAGCGGTTGCCCCAGCCCCAAATGCCCCAAGCCTACATCCACCAATATCTGCAAACGCTCTGCAATGCGACGGGCGCGGGCATTTTTTTCATGCGCAAAGAGCTTTTGCACGCTCTGCACATCCATAGCCAATAGCTCTGCCATGTTGTACCCCATCAAAGTGATGGTGAGCGCCTGCGGGGTATAGCGTGTGCCGTGGCAAAGAGCACAGGGTACAAAAATGTCTGATAAGAACTGCATCTCCACCTTCTCTTGCCCCAGGCCGGCACAGCGCGGGCAACGCCCCTCTCCGCTGTTAAAGGAGAAATACCCCGGCTTAAGCCCCTTGGCCTGTGCCGCGGGCTCTGCCACAAAAAGAGCGCGAATATCCTCAAACACGCCCATATACACAGCGGGGGTAGAGCGCGGGGTGCGCACAATGGGGCTTTGGTCCACCAATACGACATCTTGCACCTTATCCAGCCCGCTAATGCTCTTTACCTGCATTTCATCCTCATCATCAAGGGAATCTGCATGCACATACCCATATAACACACGGCAGGCCAGCGTACTTTTACCACTGCCGGACACCCCGGTGAGGCAGTTGAACACCCCAAGCGGTATATCCACATCAAAATCATGCAGGTTGTGGCACTCTGCCCCGCGGATACTGATTTTACCCTTACCTTTACGGCGTTTACGGGGAACGGGAATAGACTTTGCGCGGCTGAGATACGCCCCGGTGAGCGAGCCCGGAGCAGCCTCTATACCGCCGGGGTTGCCTGCATAGATAAGCCGCCCACCCGCAGCACCACCACCGGGGCCCATATCCACCAAGTAATCCGCAGCGCGCATCACGGCCTCCTCATGCTCTACCACCACCAGGGTATTACCGCGGTCCGCCAAGCGGCGCATGGCAGCAATTAATCTGGCAGTATCACGGGCATGCAGGCCCACGGTGGGTTCATCCAGCACAAAGAGGGTTTCCGTAAGGGCAGCACCCAAGCATGCGGTAAGGCTTACACGCTCTATTTCACCGCCGGACAAGGAGCGCGTGAGGCGGTTGGCGGCGATATACCCCAGCCCAACCTCACACAAATAGGCCACACGGCTGCGAAACTCACGCACCGCCTGCAGCAAGGAGCGGTCCGCCCCCGTGTGGGGCAACACGTGCGTATCCAGCCATGGCAAGAGCTCCTCCATGGGCAAGGCCTGCACCTGCGGAACATTTAACCCGCCTATGGTAAAGGCCAAAGCCTCGGGGCGCAGGCGGCCGCCGCCGCAGTCCGGGCAAATGCTGTACACACGGTAATACGCCAAAAAGACACGCACCGTCATTTTATGGGCGTGCTTCTCCATATCATCAAATATGCCTTTATAGCCATACCACAGGTAGTGGTCGGAGGCGGTCCAGGGGTCTACATCCCCCGCATTGCCATAAAACACCCAATCTTTCTCTTTTTGAGAGAGTTGAGACCACGGCACATTCATACGCACCGCTTTAGCGCGCTTATTGGCCCGCACAAAATCACCATAACAAGCAGACAGCGTTTGAGAGGATATCATCTTGAGCGCGCCGTCTTCTATGCTTTTATCGGGGATTACACCTAAATTGTAATCATACGTAATGGCGCGGCCATAGCCCTTGCAGGCGGGGCAAGCCCCCAATGGGGAGTTACCGCTGAAGAGCTCGGGCCGGGGTTCCATCAGCGGGTGCCAATCGCTGCGGTGTTCCTGCAACTCACCCCATGCAGAATCGGTTTTGAGGGCGGTGTATACCACATCCTGCCCCAAGCGCAGGGCGGTCTCCAATGCCTCAATCAAGCGCATGCGGCTCTCTGCACGCAGTTTCACGCGGTCTTGCACCACCAACCAGCGCTCCATACCCAACTGCGCTTGAGTTGCGGCGTCCAAGCGAATAATCTCACCACCGGCATATACCCGCAAATACCCCTGCCCCTGCAAGGCCTGCACCATTTCCTCAAAGCTACCCACCGGCACCACGGCAAAGCACACCAAAACATCCCCCTCTGCGGATTCTGCCAACAAACGGTCTGCGACGCCCTGTGGGGTGGCGGGTTTTACCACGCGCCCCGCGGCATCCCGCCCCTCTGCCAAGCGAGAGTAGATGAGCTTAAGGTACTCATTCATGCCCGTCATGGTGCCCACGGTGGAGCGGGAGTTTTTTACGGAGTTGCGCTGCCCCAAGGCAATGGCAGGCGGCACGTTCTCCACGGCATCCACATCCGGCCGGTCCATGCGGTCCATAAATTGGCGCACATAGGGCGAGAAGGTCTCCACATAGCGCCGCTGCCCCTCTGCATACAAGGTGCTCATGGCCAAGGAGGTCTTACCGCTGCCACTGGGTCCCGTTACCACGGTGATTCCCCCAAGCGGTATCTGCACATCCACGTTCTTCAGGTTGTGCTCTCGCGCCCCGCGTATGCGTATCTCTGCTCCCTCTCGCTCTTGCATGGAATTATTCTAATATATGCCGCCCTTTTTGTGAAGTTTTATCTGCGTCTTGTAAAAAAATTTAGCATTTTGTTAAAGTTTTATAACTTTTATCTTGATATTAACTTTATTTATGGTAATTTTTAATTGTTCGCTAACTTTTATATAAACATTAACAATAAAAAGAACCAAGAAAATGAACAAGCTCGTCAAAGTCAGCCTAGCCGTCGTCAGCCTCGTAGCCTTGAGCGCCTGCCACTGCCACCACCACAAAGTCCACCACCACCGTGGGTATCATGCGGCACCGGTCGTTAAGCACCATGCCGTATACCACAAACCGGTGTATAAAGCACACGGTCATTTTCACAGATAACGCGGGAGCCCGCCAACCCTACTCATCCCCTGCGCAGGAACATTCTGTGCAGGGGATTTTCATTTATTCAAAAAAGCGACTTGACTCTTCGTGCTCTCTTTGTAATTTTACGGGTAAGCGAACCTTATAACCTATCCTCATTATATCCATCGTATATACATTTACAAGGTTCTTGCTGAGCCCGTAAGGGCGAACAGCCAATAGGCAGGCATTCGCCCGCGAGGGCAATAATTTTTACTGCGCGTCGCTGCGCTCCTTGCATGATAGCTCGCGGGGCTCGCATGATAGTTTTTCGTGATAGCAAGGCATGATAGTTCGCCCCTGTGGGCGAACATGAGGGGGAACCTCGTGCGAGAAGGCGAATAATAGTAGAGTCAGCCCGTAAGTCGACAGACTATAGGCAGGGGCGTAAGCCCCAAGTCCAAAACTTATTATAAAGGCATACCCCCATTTTTCACAGGTCTGACGATTTTATTAAAAGTGCGGCGTAGGCGCCGTCTGCATGTTCACGGTGAGGGAGGGCAAGGTAGTCACGCACGAGGGAGAACTCGGGGTGGCGGGAGAGGAAGGAATCTACCACGCAGCGGTCTTCTTGAGAGTCTATGGAACAAGTGGAGTAGACCAAGCGGCCCCCGGGGCGCACGGCGGCAGAGGCTTGCTCTAAGATGGAGGCTTGCAGCGTTGCCAAGCGCTCAAACTCTGAGGGTTGCATGCGCCATCGGGCATCCACACGGCGCTGGAGCACGCCGGAGTTGCTGCACGGCACATCCAGCAACACGGCATCGAATGCAGCTTGCAGGGTTTGCGGGCACGGGGTGGTCCAGTCATGGCAGGCTACCTGTACATCTTGCCCACCGGCACGCAGGAGGTTCTCTTTGAGTTGCTCCAAGCGGTGAGGGGCAGAATCCGTAGCAAGCAAGTGGATATCCCCCGCCGTGGCGGCAATCATAGCGGCGGATTTACCACCGGGGGCAGCGCAGGCATCCAGAATACGCTCACCTTTTTTCGGGGAGAGCAGCTCTATGCAATAACGGGTGGAGGGGTCTGCCACGTACACTTGCCCCGCTTTAAGGGCGGCCAAGGGTAAGCCGGAGGGCAGCTTATACCACCCCACAGCATGTTCAAGAGCCACCCAGTCCGCCGGTACCTGCATGGGGTTGAGCGGGTTAAGGCGCACATAAACGGGGGGAGTTTGCGTATTCCATGCCAGCATTTGCTGTGTATCCTCTGCCCCGAACTCGGTCAACCAACGTTTCACCAGCCAATCGGGGGTAGAGTAGCGCACGCCGAGGGGTAAGGTGGGCAGCTCTGCCTCAAACTCAGCACGGCGGCGTATGGCATTGCGCAAAATACCGTTAACCAAGCCGCGTAATTTGGCGGGTGCGGCGGATACGGTTTCTGCGACGACAGCGTAATCTGCCTGTTTAAGAACAAAAAGCTGACAAAGCCCGGCAAGGATGGTCCATTTTGCCGTATCCTCTAAATAAGCAGAGCGCAAGGTACGGCAGATGTGCTCCAGCCAACGCATGTTGCGCAAGGTACCCAACACAATGGCTTGCACCATGGCGCGGTCATGCGCGGGCAAAGCGTTTGCATGGCGAGAGATGAGGGTCTCCGCAAAAACGCCGCCTTTTGCCCAGCGTATCAGGCATTGGCAGGCAATGGCGCGGGGGGATGATGAAGGGGCATTTACTTTACGGGGGGCACTCATATGGTGAAAAGGATATCAGGAGGTACGGAGGGCGGCGTGTATGGGCAATTTACCATTCCACGCAATAACGGAGCCGCTCAACAAATCTGCAGAGCCGGGGGTGTACTCACAGGCGCCGCCGGCGGCCTCCAATATAGCACGGGCTGCGGCAAAATCCCACAGGTTGATGCGGTTTTCTATATATGCATCGAAACGCCCGGCGGCTATATAGCACAAGGTAAGCGCCGCGGAGCCAAGAATACGTATTTTACGCACCTGCGCAGATACATGAGCAAAGCGGGCAATGCCGGCAGTGCCCGAGCCATCATGCGTACCATGGCCGATAAACACGACGGCTTGTGCCATTTGTGTGCGGGCTGATACCTGAATGGGCCGCCCGTTCAAACACGGGGCCCCACCATTACACACGGTAAAACATTCATCCTGCATGGGGTCATACACGCAACCGAGCACGGTTTGAGCCCCCACACGCAAGGCGATGCTCACACAAAAAATGGGGATTCCGTAAAAATAATTGACCGTACCGTCTATGGGGTCAATAATCCATTGGGGAGAATCAGCAGAGGCCCCTGCACCGCATCCTTCTTCACCCAGCACGGAGTAATCGGGGTATTGCGCCGCAAGCGACTCCACAATCAGCGCCTGCGTTTCTTTATCTAAGCGCAACTTGATGTCATGCGCCAACTCTTCATCCACCTGATGCACCTCATGAAAACGCGCCCGCAAAAAGGCACCTGCCTTGCGGGCTGCAGTTTCGGCAGCTATCAGTTGAGCAGAATAGTCCATGGTTATTTATCGGCTGAGCGTTTAATGAGGCTGTTGCGAGCCTCACGATGCAATTCTCTGGCCAAGAGAAGGGATGCGCGTTGCACCAGTCTCTTCACAACGGCGGATTTTGCCCCCGAGCATTCAGCGGAATCAAAGCCCATCCATACAAAAACAGCCACCCCATTTCGGTTGGACACCATGGTCCAGCATCCGCCGTCTTGCAGCGTGGGCTCACACAAAATGTTGAGCTTTTCATTTTTACGAACAAACGGTGAAATAGCGGCGGCGGTATCTGCACTTTGGCGTTGAATCCACTCCGGGTTTACATTGCGCACGTGAGCGTGCAATTGATGCCGCGCACGGCTCCACACAGACTTGATGGCATAAAAATCATACCCACGCCCACCATTTTGAACGGAGAACAGAATACGCGCCAAATCTGCACGAGACATCGGGAATTGCCCCATGTACAAATCCTCCGCCTTATCTTCCGGCGGCAAAACAATATCCGGCAACAGGGAGCGATAAAAAGCCGTTACCTTTTCATACCCTGTTTTGGTGCCCGTGGTGATGACATCCTTGGTCAGGATGTAAGCATCTTCCTCTTGCAAAGAACCGGTGGCACAAAAGAGAATGGGGGCAGCATTGCGACCGGGTTGAATGGGCATGCGCCAACGGTTAACGCCATCTGCCACACTGCGGCCGGAGGTAATGGCCAAGAGCTCACCGGCATGGTTGGGGCGACCATCCACCACCAGGACACAGCATTGCAACAAGCCGTTAAAATCATTGGAATCCCCACGCACTTTGAACTCAGCGGGGCGTTTTTGCTTGGAGAAGAATTGCTGATTAGCGGCCAGTTGCTCGGGCGTTTCACTGAGGGATGCCCAAGCCTCCGGGTATGGGGAGAGGCGGTTTTCTACCACCACCATGGCACGCTCTGCGGCTTCTTCAACATATTGTTGCAAGCTCAAATCAAAAGAAGTAACAATACCCATGCCGACGGAGCGTTCATCCAGCTCTTTTTCAAGGTGTTGCAACTCACCGTTCACCCATTGGGTCATATAGGTCTGCACGCTGTAATCCGTTGCCGGTTCATCCGCCAAGGTAATGGGCTCCGCCAGGGCGGCATTTAATTCCGCATCGGTAATAAAATTAAGCTCGCGCATGCGGTTAAGGGTTTCCCGTTTCACCACCTTGGCGCTCTCCATACTACGGCGAGGATTAAAGATGGACGGCCCGCGTACCAAGCCGGCTAAAACGGCGCACTCCGACAGCGAGAGGTCTTTGACATGCTTGCCGAAATAATGTGCAGCTGCCGCACCGATACCGTAGCAATTCTGCCCGAAGTATATGCGGCTGAGGTATTGGTGTAAAATGGTTTGCTTATCGAACCGAGACTCGATTCTGCGGGCAACGAACGCCTCCACCAATTTGCGGTCCAGCGTTTTACCTTGCATTTCAAACACATTGCGAGTAAGCTGCATGGTAATGGTGGATGCCCCCTGCTCATAACTCATGCTGGAGATATTCTTGATAATGGAGCGCACCACGGCAGAATACACAATACCGCTGTGTTCAAAGAAGTCCTCATCCTCACGGGCGACAAATGCATTGATAAGGTTTTGAGGCAGGTCCTCCCACTTTACGGCAATATAGCGCACATTGGGCAAGGCGGCTATATAGTTGCTGTCGTAATCGTACAGAGCGGTAATCGGGTCACCGGATACGACGGTCTCTACATCATACTGAGCAGCACGGTAGGAGTATGAAATCAACAAACCCACCACAGGCAACAAGCAAAGTAACAACAACACGCCCAAGAACAGCAGTTTACGCTGCCCCACACTTAAAACACGCCACCAATGCTTGCGGCGGTTAGCTGACCCGGAATACGCCATAGAAAATGTTGTCTGATAACGTTATTTGACAAGGCCCACGTGCCGGCTCACACTGGGGGGAAGCCCACGGAGCGGGGTTGAGCTGTCAATTTTCATCTCCTTGAGCTTGGCATCCAAGCGCTCCTCATAGTTGGCGGCCTCTGCCTCTTTGCCGTTCTTGCGCAATGCGCAAGCAGCCTTGTAGAGGGCCTCTCGGTTCAGGTCATTATTGCGGTCAAAGTTAGCCACCAACCCATACAGCTGAGAGGCCTTTTCATAGTCCCCTGCCAAATAGGCAGAGTCACCGGCCACCAAGCGAATGGAGGAAAGCACCGGGCCGTTGACACCCAGGTTGAGTGCCTCTGTGCAAAGCTCCATAGCCTTGGCAGGTTCACCACAGCCGTTAAGCAACATGGCCTTAGTCTTGAGGCCGTCCGCACGGCGGTGCGGGTCTTGCTCCATGGACAAATAATGCTCAATGGCCTCCAACCCGCCGATAACGGACTCCGTGGAGCGGTACTGCTCAATCTCCAGGCAGGCACGAGCCAGGGTAAGCCACACAACGGATTCCGCAACGGGGCGTTCTTTTTCCGTACCGTCGGCAGCCGTGTAGGTTTCCGTCTTATTGCGGTCTATGGAGTCATTGATATACTCTACGGACAATTTGTAGTTTTCGAGATTATTTTCCGCCTCCTGATACCAGCACCAGCCACACCAACGGGGGATCGCCTTTGAAAGGCTCTTGTACTGGGCATTGTAATTCTTTTTGAGCTTGGGCAGCTCCTCCAGCAGGGTTTTCTTCTCGGTGTTCTTGAGCTTAAAGTAACACTGAATCAAGCAAGCAGAGGCAGAGGCGGCGTAGTCTTTACCGTTGAGCTCCTTAGCCGTCTTGAAATACTGAATGGATTTTTCAGGCTCATTTTGATAGCACAAGCGGCCCAAATTGAAATTAGCCTCGGCAGCAGCATACACGCTGATGTTCTGAGAGTCGGCATCCTGCTGTCCACTCTCCTCTATCTCCTTAGCGTAAGCCAGCAGTGCAGAAAAATACTTCTTGGCAGCATCATTACGCGGGGGCTGGCAATTCAGGCAGGCATGGGCTGCACGCTGTAAGCAGGCGGCATAGGCGGGGGAGTCCTTGTATTGCTCTATCACCTTAACAAAGTCGTTGATAGCATCCTCATAGAACTTGGACTCATACAGGTAATTACCACGCATGCACAGTACATCCGGCAAACGACGATGATTCTTGAGCTTATCGATATAGTAGTTCAATGCAGCCTCCGGGGAGCGGTCCGCAGAGTGGTTTTCTGACCAGGCACGGAACAAGCACCAAGCCTTCTTATAAGCCGTGTCCTCCAAGATATACTCCGGCAATTTATCCATATCTACCGCCAGATAATGCTCCCAAGGCAGCTCCTTGGTAACTTTCATGACATGGTCTGCGTAGATAACGCGTGCAATATCCGTGCATTGCAAGGCCTGCGTCTCGGGGTTATCGGGGGTGTCATACATGCTCAGGTAGGTTCTGCCGTAGGCCAGCAAATCCGGCAGGTTCGTGGCGTTATCGCCATCCTCTGAGCGGGCGTTATGCAACTGCTGCAAACAGACAATGAGGCGGTAGCCGGCATCTGCCCCCACGGGGGTGCGCAGCATCTCGCTCTCGGCAAACAGGAAATACCCGGCAGCTTTGGCATACTTTTTATCCTGCATGTATACATGGCCCAAAATGCCGGCACACTGGGCGCGCAGGGACGGGGTTCTGATCTCCTTGAGGAAAGTGGCATCCTTTACATCCTGCGGGAACTTTTTACGGATATCCTCCAAGCGGTCTGCACGATACAGGGCCAGAATAATCTCCATATTGGCCTCGCCCGCATAGTCTTTCATGTTAGAGAGCTTGGTGAGCTCCTCATAATACTTGGCAGCTTCATCCGTTTTACCGAGCTTGGTAGCAATACGCGCAGATTGCAGGATGGCGATACTGCGCTGGTTTTCATTTTCATTTTTCCCGGCTAAGAATAATTTGAATTGAGCCAAAGCCGTTTCCAGATGCTCATCTGCCCCCAACTCTACCAGCAATTGAGCGTAAGCATAGTGGGCCGCCCCTTGAATATGGGCAGGAATCGCCGCGTTATCCGCCTTAAAGTGGGCATCATACAAACGCACGGCAGCAGCAAAAGACTCCGCTGCCTCTTTGCCGTTTTTGCGTTGACCATCCACCGTGAGGGCTCTTGCGTGGCGATACAGGGAGTCATACACCAGCTGTGTGTTTTTACTGCAACGCTCTACCGTGCCGAAATATGCGGCGGCACTCGTTAAGGCATCATCTGCGGCAACATTATTAAGGCCGTTGGAAAATGCAGCAATGCCCAATTTGTACGCAGCTGCGGCCACATACTCATCTTTTACCCCTTTTTTCTCGGATGCGGCTAATTGCTTAAGCACTGCTTGTACGGCATCTTTGCGCCCCAGTTTTTCCTCACAGGTGGCACACATGTAAAGAGCCTTTGTTCTGTTGGCAGACTCGGGGAACTCATCCGCAAACTTTTTGAGCAACTCAGACACACGGCCAAGAATATTTCTGCGGGCGGTGTCATCAAGCCCCTCCACATTGCCCTGGCGGTACAATTGCTCTGCAATGGCAAAGGAGTCTCGCTCTTTGTCGGATTTTAACACATCTGCCGCAGGGGTGTTATTTTTGGCGACAGTTGTTTTTTTGGCAGCGGGGGCGGCACACACGACCCCGGCCCCGATGAGCAGCAGGCTACTTAAAATAGTCTTGTTATTCATATTGTTCGGTAAAAAAATTTATGGTTCCTGTCAGCAGCTAAGGAAGGGAACGGTGAAACCACCCCCTTCCTTATCACAATGCTGTAAAATTGATTATTGAGCCGTGGCAGGCACCGCACCTTTTTGAGCAGCAGCACTTTCACCGGGCATCACTTTTTTGAAGCGGATATTATACACACCGGCCGTGGTGCAGGCCTCTACCACACGCACCACTTTTTCCCAGCGCATATCCTTATCTGCTCGAATACAGACGGGTAAGTCCGGCTGGTTTTTCACCTGTTCGCGCAGCGGGCGGTCCAGCTCCTCAATTCTGTACTCTTGGCGGTTAATGGTGATAACGAGATCCCCCACCTTGCGGCCCTGCGCAAGGTCTCGCGCTTTGAGCTCGGCATCGGGTTCATCTTCAATCACCTCTCGGGCATTCAGAATAATCTCCTCAATCGCGCGGGCGGCATCCTTTTCATCACCGGCAGCGGTGGGCACCTCTACCGCCAAATCCTGCTCGTTGAGAATAAACTTTTGCGTTACCACAAAGAAAATGAGCAAAATGAACACTACGTCCAGCATCGGTGTGAGCTGGAAACCCAATGGCTCTGGTACTTTTGCATTCAGTTTCATGGTCGGGTGGTTATCAGGGCTCCATATTATCCATCATCTCGGGGCGCACGCCTACGTGAGAGATGCTGCCCAAGCGAGAGTCGCGGTCGCTCTGTACGGAGATTACGGACAAAACGTGAGTAACCGCTACCTCCATATCGGATATATGTTTCTGAATATAGTTACGGAAAATCACATAAGCCAGCATACAGGGAATAGCCAGGATAAGGCCACCTGCCGTGGTAATCATTGCCTCGGAGATACCACCGGCCATCTGCATCTGCTTAACACCCTCAAAGTTACCTTGAGACATCTGCCAGAAGGTGTCCATCATACCCAGCACCGTACCCAGCAAACCCACCATGGGAGCAATGGCGCCAATATCTGCCAACCAGCTGATTTGGCGGGTCAGGATGTTGGATTGGCGGGTACCCTCTGCAGCGGCAACCTCACGAATGGCATCCATATTGGCACGTAAGTTACGCTGAATGAAAAGAATAATCACGTTAACCGTGCGGGCAAAGCTGGAGCCGTCTCGCTCACACAAAGCCAACAAGCCGGCGTAATCCTTACGGCGTATGTAGGTTTCCACCGTCAAGACCATATCTTTGGGCAACACGGCAGAGGCGCGAGTGGTCCAAGAGCAAATGAATATGGCCATAAAAGCCACAACAGAAAGCACTAACAAGCCCCACATAAGGGGGCCACCCTTCTCAAAAATATCTATCAACCCAAAGTTCTGGGCTGTCTCGGCAAGTATCATGTTCATGTCTGAGATTATCATAGCACGCGTTATGTTCGGGCGGGATTCTAACGCATCCCCCAGCGGCATTCAAGCAGTATGTATGTCTGTATCAAAATTTATTTTGTTGTTTTTGGTCAACGTTTCTGCATGGTGTCATTCAGCGGGAAGTCATAGCTATAACAGGTACCCTTCTCTTTCAAGAAGTAATGCCACCACTCTTTGCTATAATTACGCAGGCCCGCGGCATCCATAACATCCCGCAGTTTAAGGCGGTTGGCACGCTGTTGCTCTGTTATCAGGGGGGAGCGCGTGGCGGAGCTGACATCCAACAAGTCGTGGCGTCCGCCCATATCCAGCTCCTTACCGGTGTTAAGATGAATAATGGTGAGGTCTACAGCCACGCCCCAGCTGTGCTCAGAGACAAGCCCGATGTAGCGATTCTCATAAATCTCTCGCTTAGAGATATTGGGGTAAAATGTGGCTTTAGTGCTGTCATCACTCGTTTTGGACCATGCGTAAAAATCTTTCAGAGCGCGGGCGGGGCGGTAGGCATCCCACACCAGCAAGCCCAGCCCCTCCTTTGCCAGCAGATCAGAGGCTTTTTTCAATGCCAAAGCCGTATCCTTGCGTAAAATGGCGCGCCGCCCGCCGGTATAACCATCTATGGGGCGGCCAACAAAATTATCGCTCCCGCAGTATTTGAGGTCCACCCTCACCAGCGGGGCCACTTCATCCAGATAACACATCTCTGCCGGCATGTAGACAACGGGAGCTTGCAGACCCGGCATTTGAGGCGAGGGCGCAGGTTGACACCCACACACCAGTATAGCAACGGCAACAAGAGAAAATGCACCTATCTTCATGCCCGCCAGTATAGCATAATACCCGTTTTGGCTCAAGGCAAATAATTTTCAGAAAAAAGTTCCAACTGTTTCGCGGATTCCTCTTTTCAGGGCATTAACTATGGTGTATAATGCCACCAATAAGGACTCACCATGACCATTAAAACCATAGCAGCTGCACTTGTGATGGGCTGCGGTCTTTGCACCGCAGCAGATTCCCTTTCCATACAACTCTTCCGCACTTTGGCTAAAGAGACAGAGGGCAACATGGCCTTTTCTCCGCAAGGGGTGGAAAACGTGCTCCGGACCCTCAAAAAATACAGCGCGGGGGACACAGCGGCAGAGCTGAAGGCCCTGCCCATGGGTAAAGCCCCAGCATTCAACATCAATGTAAAGCAGGCGGATGCCCTGTTTGTGGCAAACAACTTACCGCTGGTGCCGGGGGTAAAAGATGCCGTGAGCGTCAACTTCGGGCAGTCTGAGAAAGCCGCACAAACCATCAATGACTGGTGCAGCACCCACACCAACGGATTGATTAAAAAACTGGTGCAAGCCGATGATTTTTCCGAACTTACAGCATTTGTAGCCACTAACGCCATTTACATGAAAGAGAAATGGCAGTTCCCCTTTGACCCCAATGATAGTTTCCCCGGTGAGTTCACCACGGCAAACGGCAAAACCGTGCCGGCTAACATGATGAGCTGCACGGCCAAGTTCCCCGCTGCCAAGGGGGAGGATTGGGTGGCTATCGCCCTGCCCTATGCCGCTACCGCACCCAAGGGAGAAACTTGCTATTTTATTGCCATTTCCCCCACTGAAGATATACGCCAATTTGCCACCACCCTTACGGATAAAAAGTACAGCGCCATCATCAACCGCATTGCCTATACAGGTGAGAAAACAAAAGTTATCATGCCCTCCTTCACCGTAGATGGCTCTACCCTCAACCTGAACAATGCCCTCAAGGCTGCCGGACTCAAAAAAATCTTTTCATACGCAGATTTCTCTCGCCTCACCACAAGCCAGACAGACCTTTACCTCTCTGCCGTACTGCAAAAGTGCTATGTTAAGGTAGAGGAGCAAGGCACCGAGGCCGCTGCAGCTACCGCCGCCATTGCAAACTACCGCTCCATACCCCACATCCGCACCGTGGTGCTTGACCGCCCCTTCATTTGGGTTATCGGCAGCCTCTCCGCCAACAGCACCCCGCTTTTCATGGGCATTGTGGAGCAACCGTAACCGCGGCAGCACCGCATTTTGCGTGTGTAACGGACTCAGCACTTGACACATGCGCAGGTGTACTGTATGATGCCGAGAGCAACGAATATTCTCACCATGCAGCAACTTGTCCAATCCGTCAGCAAATATCTCATGACCATTGTTACGCCTCTGATTAAGAACGCAGAGGCCGCACAGCTGCGCGTTGCTACCTCCGAGGCGGGGGATTTGGTAAGATTCCGCCTGGTATTGGAGCAGGCAGATGTGGCACGCGTCATCGGGCGCAACGGCATGACGGCCTCAGCCATACGCTCTATGGCCAAAGCTGCCGGGGAGAAAGCGGGCATACGCGTAGTGGTACACATACTCTCAAAAGAAGAATTACAGCAGGAAGCCGAGGCCTGAGCCCATGCAAGGATTATTCCAAGATGAGCCGGAACAAACCGCTGCCTGCGTTTTGTTGGACGGCTTTAATGATATGGTGTTGGATTACGCCATACCCCCCGGCATGAGCAAAGTGACACGCGGCAGCCGTGTAGAGGTGCCGCTGCGCAACCGCACCACCACCGGCACGGTAATTAAACTGACCCCGCCCGACGCAGAATGGGGCAACAGGCTTAAACTCATTACCAGACTCATTGATGATACCCCCGCCGTGGGTGCCAAGCTTATGGACCTGGCAGAATGGGCTGCCCGATACTACGCCGTGCCGGTGGAGCAATTGATACGCTGCATTGTGCCGGAACCCGTGCGACGAGAACACCATGAGGAAAAGACCCGTAAAATGGTGGTGTTGGTGCAGTGGCCGGGGGATGAAGAGATGAACAAGATCAACGCCAAAGCCCCCCGGCAAGCGGGCATTTTACGCTACCTGCACCAAAGCGAGAGCAAGCGAGAACCCCTGGCAGATTTGGGGGGCAGCCCGGCACTTACGCCATGCCGCGCGTTGGAGAAACGCGGTTTTGTACGCATAGAAGAAGAGGTTGTACACCGCGACCCCGCAGCGCAGGAAAACTTTGCCCCCTCTTGCCCGCTGAAGTTGAATGAAGAACAACAACACGCGCTTGACATCATTACACAAGCTTCAGACACCCAAAGCACAAAGCCCATTGTTCTGCAAGGCGTTACGGGGTCCGGCAAGACGGAGGTTTACCTACAGGCAGCTGCCCACGTGTTGCAACACGGCAAAGGTGTACTCATACTGGTGCCGGAGATTTCCCTGACCCCGCAAACCATGGCTCGTTTCAAAAGCAGGTTTGCAGAGTCTGACACAAAGGTGGCTATTTTACACAGTGCCATGAGCGACGGTGAGCGATTTGACGAATGGCACGCCATCCACCGCGGAAAAGCCCGCATTGCCATTGGCCCGCGCTCCGCACTGTTTGCACCGGTTCAAAATCTGGGGCTCATTATTGTGGATGAGGAGCACGACGCCTCCTACAAACAGGAAAACAGCCCACGCTACCACGGCAGAGATTTAGCAGTGCTGAGGGCACACTTAGAGGGCGCAACCGTGGTATTGGGCTCTGCCACCCCCTCTCTGGAGTCGCTATACAATGTGGCAAGCGGTAAATACAGCATGCTGCGTATGGATAAACGCGCAGACGGCCAACGCCTGCCCCTTACCCGCGTGTTAGATATGCGCACCGAGGCCAAAAACAAACGATACTTGGGGATTCTATCCGAGCGTTTGCGCATGGCCATGGAAGACAGGCTGAAAAAGGGGGAGCAAACAATCTTGCTACTGAACAGACGCGGGTTTGCCAGGTCTTTACAATGCCCGGATTGCGGGCATATCGTAAGCTGTGAGCATTGCTCCCTGCCCCTTACATACCACGCTACGGAGAACAGGCTCATTTGCCACATTTGCGGCTACAGAGCAGCAGTGCCCCGTAAATGCCCGGAGTGCGGGTCCGCCAACATTCTGCTGGAGGGCTACGGCACCCAAAAGGTGGAGAAACTGCTGCGTAACTGTTTCCCCACTGCCCGCATACAACGGGTGGATGCCGATGTGGCGGCACGCAAAAACGCACTGCGGGATATTTTGGCAGATTTTCGCGCCCACCGAATAGATATTTTGCTGGGTACTCAAATGATATCCAAAGGCTTGGATTTTCCCGGGGTAACACTGGTGGGGGTATTGAATGCCGATATAGGGCTAAGCATGCCGGACCCGCGCGCAGCAGAGCGCACCTTTCAATTACTCACGCAAGTGGCAGGCAGAGCCGGACGCGGCGATATTGACGGGGAGGTTATCATCCAGACTTTTACCCCACATGCCCCGGCGATTCAATATGCGCGCAGGCATGATACGGATGGCTTTGCCGAAACGGAGCTTGCCCTGCGGCAAGAGCTGGATTTTCCGCCCTACACGCACATGTCCGTCTTAACGGTGCGCTCACCCAAAGAAGACTTGGCGGATTTTTCCATCAACAGCTTGTATAAGAAGCTCAAACGCATACTGCCAGAAGGGGTGGTCATCAGTGACCCGCTGCCTGCGCCCATTGCTAAAGCGTACGGGCAATTCAGGTACCAATGTACCCTCAAATCACGCAGTGCCAGACAAGTGGCAGATATTGTTTCCAAAGAGATAAGAGAACTCAACAGCGGAGAGGACGTTATCTTCACCCTGGATATTGATGCTTATTCCTTTATGTAAGGCGCCAACCGCGTTTTCCAATCACGCATCATCACGGCAAAGGGCTCATTGCTGTCCGGTTTAGAGGCGTAGGGATTTTCCACAAATGCAGCCTTATAGTCACGGCGCAAAAGGTGCAACAAGGCGCAAAACTCCATCTCGCGCAGATTATTAACAAACTTCTTCTCTTTGTTGAGCTCTCGGAATCGTTGGGGAGACATCCCTTTCTCATAGGCATCTCCCATCAGGCGCTCCAACGTATCACACAAGGTGGAGCCACAGGTGCACAGCTCCAACAGCACCTTGATTTCTTCCGCATTATCCGGGTTAACCTTCAACCTGTTCTCCAACATTTGCTCCGCATCATCAAATTGATGACTTGCCAACAAATCCGCCGCTTGCTGATAAGAGGCCAAGGCAAAAACGGCAGCATAGCCGGTCTCCAAGTTTTCCGCCAAATCCAGCATTACACCGGAGTAAGGCTCCGTTTTGGAGAGTCGGAACTCTGTCTTTGCAGAGTGAATAGCCTGTTTAGCCTCATCCACTTTACTCTCAGCCAATAATTTGCGTACCTGCAAACAATATACCAAGGCAAGAACCCGGCGGTCCGATATCTCTGCAACGGCAGATGTATCAATCAACGCCCGCAATGCGGCTTCCAGCTGTAAATGAAGCTCCGCCCCGGCAGGGTTATATTGTTTTTTTGAGATAACCCGCTTAAAAGCATCTAAATAGGCATCCACCTCATCTGCCCCTTTTTGAGTCAAATAGGCAACACCGGCACCATGCAACAGGCCCCATGCCGCCATGGTGGGTTCCGTCTTATCGTTATCCAGCTCTTTGGCGCTTTTTAAGGCTTGGTCAAAACGTGATTTTTTGAGATGCGCCAAAAGGGCGGACACCTCAGATTTACGGTTCACACTGAAAAGCTCTGTGTTGGCAGGCTCGGGGATAACATAACGCTCTGCAGCGGGGGTACCGGCAAAGTACCCAATGGCAAAAGCCCCGGCCGCAGCCACGGCAATGCCTGCGCCGATAAGGGCTCTGTTTCTTTGGCGTATCAGGCGTTTTCTGGGAGAAACCTTATCCAAATGTTTCTCGTTCAGCACATCCTGAACCTCTTTGAGCTCCGCCAATACGTCCGCATAGTTATCATGACGCTCCTCGGGGGCAAAAGCTGTCATGTGGTCTATCAGCTCGCACAAGCACTCCTCTGCCTTGGGCATTTGGCGGTTGAAGGGCTCCAAATTGTATTTGGCGTCCAACAAGGCGGATACAGAGGCAGGATTACCGGGCAAGGAATCCGTGCCGGTTAACAGGTAGCGCAGGGTCATACCCACGGAGTAGATGTCCGTGCGGGCATCTTCCGCATTGCGTTGCAGGGTCTCCGGGGCTACATAATAGGGAGTGGCCCAGATAACCTCCTCGGAGTCCTCATCCTCACTGCGGCCTTGCGCCAAGCCGAAGTCAAGCACCTTGGGTATGCCGGCATCGGTGATAATGACATTGCCCGGCTTCATATCGCGGTGCAACAGCCCGGCAATATGGGCGGCCTCAAGCCCTTTGACAACATGTGTTATCACCTCAATGGCGCGCAGAGGGGGGAGCGGACCTTTCTCCGTTACGATGGTTTCGAGGTTGCGCCCCTCCAGCAACTCCATCGCAATATAAAATTGATCTTTTGCCCACCCGGCAGAATAAACGGCCACCACGTTTTCATGGCGCACCTTTGCCATCATGGAGCACTCATTCTCAAAGCGAGCAATGCGCTCCGGCTGGTTGCGGTAGGTCTCATTCAACAATTTAATAGCCACGGGGCGCCCCAGCACAACATCTTTGCCGCGCAGCACAATGCTCATGCCGCCTACCCCCAGCACACCCTCTAAACGGAAATTGGCCAGTAGGGTATGCACGTGGTCCGTATGCCCGCATTGTTGGCACACAATTTCCGCATAGAACCCAAGGTCGGTAACATCCAACCTCGCGGCACATACCGGGCATTGCCAAATCTCTGCTCGTTGAGACATACGCTATAGCCTTAAACTGATGAATCAGGATATAAAAGGGGCCAACGGAAAACTCCGTCGGCCCCCTTAAAGAATGACATCTTACCCAATCTTGGGAAGAGACGCGGCGGCAACGGCCTGGCCGTGGCGCTTCGTCTTCTCATCGGGCACGCAAAGAGTAATGGCGAGCTCGGGGAACTCTGAGGCAAGCACCTCGTTGGCCTTGTCGATGATGAGCTGACCACCGTCACCCGTTGCTACACGACCCAAGAACAGCAAGTTGCGCAGAGCATAGAACTTGGAGAAATAGGCAATGGTGTAACCGAACTCTACGCCGATTGTCTCATAAATCTTGCGGGCACGCTCATCGCCCTCTGCCATAGCGGCCTGCACTTTCTTGAGCTGCTCGGGATAAGGCATGGCACCGAACTCGAACCCGGCACGGGGAGCCAAGCGGGCAACAGCCTGCTGGGAGAAGTACATGGCACCAACACCCTTATCGCGGGACCACTCGTCCACACCGCCGTCCTCCTGATAGTCAACGGGAACGAAGGCAAGCTCATTGAGCCAAGGCATAATGTGACCCTCGGGGTCAACGTAACCGGCAGCCAGAGAAGTACCCATGGCGATACCCAGCACGGCATCATCATTCATACCCATTGCACCGGCAAGTGCGGTAACCTCACCATCATTTACCACCTCAAATGGAACCTCCTTACCCTGAATCTTGCTCCAGCGGTCCTTGAGGTTCTTGAACATGGGGCGAATGACATTCACGAAATCATCCTGAGCAATACCACGGAAGAGGGAGCCTACACGGGGCTCGCTGTTCACGTACACACCGGCGGCAGAACCACCAATGGCGTCCACCTGCGGAAGGTGCTTAGCAGCACGCTCCAAAGAGTCATGCACACCCTCTACCTGGTAGTTGGGGTCCGTCTGGTGGTAGGGGTCCCACACAACCTCCTCAGAGTACACGACCTCACCGTTAATCACGGCAGCGCACTTGCGGTCG
>SUVJ01000025.1 GCA_015062045.1 Akkermansiaceae bacterium | reverse complement strand
AGCTGCTTTATTTTCATCTTAACTTTTAAGAACAAGTCTATTATATCGCATTTAAGAGGGAATAAAAGCCTTAACTATGGCATTTTTTTATTAAATCAGCGTTTCCTTAAAATTTTTGCAAAAATTATCGGTTTTGGATTGACAAAAATCCGAAATATGCTTACAAGGCCTGTGGCGCGGGGCAAATTCTCGCCCCCGCATAGCTAAAACCTTATCATGAAACACACCCCTTTCCACATACTCTGCGTTCTCTTCCTCGGCATGGTTGTGCTGAGCACCACCTCTTGCATGGGGCCTCAGATTTCCCCCGAGCTGGCGGCAAAAATAGATGCCGCAGAAGATGAGTTGGACCGTGCTCGCCTGCTGGAGGAGCCCCCGCACCTGCCGGGTACATACGAGCACTTTGTGACGCACCATGGTTACCCTACTACCATGAAGATTTACAAGGACGAGCAGCTGCTGGCACACGCCGGTGGCAGCAGCCCCGTTTACATTTGTTTAGAGCAGCAGCGTGGCCGCATTTATGTGGGAGACCGCGTGGCGGCAGACTGGCCGGTTTCCACCGGTGTGGCAGGGCGCCCCACCCCCACCGGCTCTTACCGCGTGCTGGAGAAAAAGCCCGATTACGCCTCCAACCTGTACGGCAAAATTAAGGATGCTAACGGTAAAACCGTGAACTACAATGCCGATATGACCAAGGATACCATACCGGATGGCGGGCGTTTCGATGGCTCCCCCATGCCCTATTGGCAACGCCTCACCTGGGATGGCCTCGGCATGCACGTGGGCAAGGTTAAAGCCGGCAAGCGCTTATCCCACGGCTGTATCCGCACCCCCAGAGAAATGGCTAAGGACCTGTTTGACATTACCACCTTCCGCACCAAAGTTCACATTGTGGACCAACTGGAGAGCTGCTACCCTGCCAGAGATGCACTGGTAAACGGTGTTGGTTACCAAGACTCTGTGCGCCGCCGTGAGGAGGCCGAAGCCAAACTGGCAGCCTTACGCAAACAGGCAGAAGAAGAGATTGCCGCTAAACTGGCAGCAGAGCAAAAGGCTGCCGGCAAAAAGGTAACCAAGGCAGCCCCGGCTAAGAAAGAAGCCCCCGTTGCCGAACAGCCCACAGTGGTTAAGGCTACCCCCACGCCTGTCAGCAACATTGGCCGTATACAGCCTGTGATGCCCCGCAGTAAAAAGGCAAACAGCTATATTCACATGCCGCTTCCTCGCTGAGGTATACCCATGACAGGGCAAGTTAGTTGAAAATATTTGACAACTCATAACATAGGTGCTACAGTATGTTTACTGTAGCACTTTTAGCATCACCATGAAACGTTATTTTTTGCATACCATTGCCACGCTGCTGATAACCGCCTGCCAACAAACACAGGTTGTTTTATTGCCGGAGGAAGAAATGCAGCTTGCCCAATTGGAGGAAAGACTGGATGCCATAGAGGCTGCCGCCCCCGATGAAGTAACAGAGTATGAAAAAAATACCTATGAGCATTTTTTAAGCCACCATGGCTACCCCCGCTGCATGGTGATCTTCCACGATGATAAGTTGATGCAAACCGCCACGCCCGAAAACTCACACGTGGTCATCAGCCTCTACCAACAACGCGGGCGTTTGTATGTAGATGATAAGGTGGTGGCAGACTGGCCTGTGTCCACCGGCATTGAAGGCCGCGCCACAACACCGGGCCAATACAAAGTGCTGGAGAAAAAGAAGGACCACGCCTCCCGAAGGTTCGGCAGTATCAAAAATGCTGCGGGTGATACACTGGTGGCAGATGCAGACTCCCGCAAACACAAGCTACCCGCCGGGGCCGTGTGGGAGGGGGCCGCCATGCCTAATTGGATGCGCCTTACGGACTACGGCATGGGCATGCATACCGGAGCCGTACAGGCCGGCACCTGCTTGTCCCACGGCTGTATACGCATGCCGGATTTCATTGCAGCCAAAATCTTTGACATTGTTGAGGTGGGCTACCCCGTTACCGTAACGGAAGAGCTGGAAGATGAGTTCCCCGCTCAAGAAGCCCTACTGGCCGGTAGCCCATACAACAACTGGGTGTATGAGAAAAATGAGTTGGAAAACGAAATAAAGCAACTGTACAAAACGGCAGAAGCGCGGTTAACGCCCCCCGCAGAAAGCGCGGCCGGTATAACGTCAGGTAATGAGTCACCGGCAAATTGAAACCGAACTTAACTGTCACCCGTTTCTCGGGTTCCCTTCTGTTACTTGCTCGCTACTTGAACTGCCGCCCGCTTGCGCGGGCTGAGGCTTCGAGATTCGCCTGTGGCTCGATTTCCACACCCAAACAGGATAAAATATGCGCCGCGGGCGAATGCCCGCCGAAACCGCAAGCCCGCGCAGCGGGCTATGATATTCGGATTGCTTACGGAAACAAAACAGTCTATTAATTTGTCCGGCATTATACTAGCGCGCCCCCGCAAGAGGCAGCACCAACGCAGGCGTGATGAAGGGGTGCCCATTGTGCTCTTGCCCGAATAAGCGCAAGGCCATGTATGCCGGGGGCTTATCAAAATAATGGCCCCCACTGAAGCTGAACACCGCCCCCGGCGTAAGCACCGGCTCATCATTAAAAACTTGCGCAGCCTCAATAATCTGCAAGTTACCGCAGGCATCCTCAAGCTGCCACTTGCGCCCCAAAAGGCGTACACTGCCCTGCCCCTCGTTGAGTATGTTGATACGGAAAAAAACCTTGTAACGCGGCAACGGCTCCCGCACTAATTGCAAGCCAACCAATGCCGCACGCATGCGCACGGCGGCTAGCTCGGGCAAGCGTTTGTTGGCATCAATGGGCATACTCCTCACCGGCAATGAGCGCCGCCAATTTGCCTGCAACCTTGCGCAATTGCTCCACCTTTTGCGCGGTGGGTTGCTCGCCGTCTGCCAAGGTCATCAACCCCGTCAATTCATCAAGCAGCATGCACATGGGCTCAATGTCGAGCTTGCGCGCCGTGGCCGGGTCTATGCCACGCAAAATCGCGCTGAAATAGTCCGGCGCATCGGGGTAAAAGACAATGGCGGCATCCTCTGCAGAAAATTCATCGCACAGGGCCGCGGTAGATGCCTCATAGGCTCTCACCCACCCGCCCAAAGCAATCAGGTGTGATAAATCGGGATCCCCCAGGCCGGAGAGCTCGGCATTCACATCGCTCTGCGTGCCGGTAAGAATTTTCTTGAACTCGCGGCGGTTCCCTTTTTCCGCCTGCTCTAACAGTGCGGCAGAGTGAGCCTCCATCTTATCCCCCACGCCCAAGGCACGCCCATAGCGCGTCAGCTCCAACGCAATGGGTTTAACATCATTCATATGCCCACTGCATACGGCTATAAAACCGTCTGCCAACAAAAAACCCATCTCCAACGCCACCTTACCGGAGGCCGTGGAGAGGCGAGTCGGGCGATTGCGCAGCACATACTCCTCCGGCACGGGCGGCAAATCCTCCAACTGAGCAAAGATTTTGGCTATAGAGGGGGATGTATACACATTTACCCCCAGCTCACGGTTAGCGTGAGACTCATCCAGCAAGGCATCATCCCTGAACAGCTCCGGCACCGCGGGCTGCACCTCCTCCTCCGCCCCACTCAGGTAGCCGGGCAAGCCATCCGTAACAAACTCCTCATCTGCGGTTTCCTGCGCAGCAAGCGGGCATACACAGGCCATGGTATATGCTATGAACAGTCGATTAAATCTCATTTTCATCATCAGATGCATCTTGTTTATTGCCGTTATAGTTATTTTGGCTTGACACCTCTTTGAATATACATTACTATCGTTGTGCGTCAAGCTAATCTTGAGTACTGACATAGAAAACAGACTCAAATTGCCCGCGCGCGCGAACAGACCTAGACTTGCTATGACTTCTATCGCAATGACAACCGCAGAATATTGGTTCAATTTCTTCTGGCTGCTGGCTTACTTCCTCGTGCTTTTCGGCATGGCGGGGTATGGTTTCCACCGCCTGATGATGGTGATTCTTTACATCAAGCACCGCAAAGACATCCCCAAGCCTGCCGGTCAATGGGATGAATGGCCGCTGGTGACCATTCAGTTGCCCATGTTCAATGAAAAATACGTGGTAGAGGGTCTGCTGCGCAGCGTTACCGCCATTGATTACCCCAAAGACAAGCTTGAAATCCAGATTCTGGACGACTCCACAGACGACACTTGGGACCTTTGCAAACAACAGGTAGAGTACTACAAAGCTCAAGGGTTTGATATTGTTTGCCTGCACCGTGTGGACCGCACCGGTTACAAAGCCGGGGCTTTGGAAGCGGCAGATGCCGTTGCCAAGGGCGAGTACCTGCTGATACTGGATGCCGATTTCCGCCCCGAGCCCGATATCCTCAAAACAACCATGCCCTACTTTACAGACCCCAAGGTGGGCTTGGTTCAAACGCGTTGGGGGCACATCAACCGAGAGAAAAACATGCTCACCAAGCTCCAATCCATCTTCTTGGATGGCCACTTTGCCCTGGAGCAAACCGTGCGCAACCGCTCCGGCCGTTTCTTCACCTTTAACGGCACCGCCGGTGTATGGCGTAAATGCGCCATTGTGGATGGCGGTGGCTGGGAGCATGACACCATTACGGAGGACATGGACCTCTCTTACCGCGTGCAGATGAAAGGCTGGAACTTCATCTACCTTAACGACTATGTAACCCCCGCTGAGCTGCCGGAGGACATGGACGGCTTCAAAGCCCAGCAGCACCGTTGGACCAAAGGCTGTATCCAAGTTTGCCAAAAGATGCTCTTTGATATTTGGCGCGCCAAGATTCCGTTTAAGGCCAAGATGGAGGCCACCACACACCTTACCTGCAATTACTCTTACCTGGCACTGATATTACTTTGCCTGTTGGTAATGCCCATTTGCCTGCAATACATCAGCCCTTGGGGCGTGATGTCTTGGGATGGTCTGCCCATGATCTTCCTCACGGCATTCCTCTTCTTCTTTGCAACGGTATCCGTGTGCATCTTCTATATCACGGCAGAGATGATCGTACGCCCCAACCGCTGGTGGCGCGTGTTCTTCTTCATCATCCCGCTGTTGGCACTGGGTGTGGGCATGGCCGTCAACAATGCCAAGGCCGTGCTTGAAGCCGTGTTCGGCAAGCCCAGTGAGTTTGTGCGCACGCCCAAGTTCGGTGAGTCTCAAGAGGGCAGCAAATCTATTGAGAAGCGAGCCTCCAACTATAAGGCACTCAAGTCTGTATTGGTACCTGTGCTGGAGCTCATGTTCGGCTTATTCTTTGCGAGCGTAGAGGTTATCAACCTGTCTCACTTCTTCTACTCGTGGGATATTGCTGCACTGGTTAACTTTGTGCTCATGAGCCCCTTCTTGGGCTTCTTCTACACCAGCTTGTGCTCCTTTGCCCGCCTGATAGACGGCGTGCGCCAGCGCAAGCGTGCAGCAGCAGCCTCCTGATTTCCCCGTAACCGTTCACACCCCTTTCGTTTCATCCCCATAAATGTTCAATAAGTTACGTCTGCTTTTTCTCTTGCCAGCGGTAGGCTCCCTGTTCATGGCAGCCTGCCAAAACCAGGCATACACTGCCGGGCCGGATACCCCGCCCCGCGCCGTTATCAGAGATGGCGTTGCCATCACTCTGCGTGACCAAAAACTCACCGTTATCCGCAATGGTCAAAAGGTTAAGGATTACGATATCAGCTCCTCCAAATTCGGCATCGGCGGCAAAACAGGTAGCCACTACACACCCACCGGCATTCATGCCGTAACAAAAAAAGTGGGGGATGGACAACCCAAAGGCATGGTGTTTAAAGGCTGCCGCCCCACCGGAGAAGTTGTGCCCGTTGATGCCGCCGGCAGAGACCCCATCGTTACACGCGTTATCCAAATTGCAGGGCTTGAGCAGTTCAACAAAAACTCCCACAGCCGCCGCATCTATATACACGGCACGCCCGAGGAAAGAAAAATCGGGCGCCCCGCATCATACGGCTGTATCCGCATGCGCAGTAATGATGTGCTGGACCTCTACCCGCGCGTATACCGTGGTATGCCCGTGGTGATTGAACGTTGCTCTCAGGACATGTACCTTAAAACGGAGCAGAAAACGGACGTAAAGCGTATCACCATTCCGGAAAACGTGGTAGCCGGGCTCCCCAAAGATGACATCAGATTCCGCGCCACTAAAAAGAAAGCTCGCAAACGTGGCTTAGCTGCCCGCCGCGGCAAAGCCAAAGCTACACGCAAGGGCCGCGCCGTGGCTTCCAAATCCAAAAAGAAATCCAAATCACGCAAAAAGGTAGCAACCCGCAGCAAAAAGCGCCGCCGTTAAAAAAACATTTCTACTTATAAAAAACGCAGCACTACGCTGCGTTTTTTGTGTCTCGGTAACAAACCTCCATCAAGACAGATATGGGCATTTGGACAGCTGTTTACAACACAGAAAATCGCCCCGTGAGCTTCACGAATAATGAGAACAACACCGTGGTCGAATGCGACTACGACAGCATGGGCCGCCGTAGCTTCATGAAAGTGACGGTCAATGGCAGCCTCACGCTCCACCAGCACTACATCTATCGCCATGTGCAGTTTGGAGGCTGCTTTTCTTTTGCGATGTTTTCCCCATTCCATACATTTGGCTATCAACTCAATCGCCGTCGAATCAATTGCCCGCACCGCACGTTTCAGGCGTTTAGGCAGGCGAAAATATCGTCGCGCAACATCTTGCAGAAACGCTGGCTGTTCACTTTGAAAGTGTGCTAGCTGCTTCCAAAATACCGTTTGAATAAACTTAAGAGTCTCTTGTCCATTTTGCGTTGGATAGTGTATTGCGGTGCAGTTGCATCGCGCAAGGAGTTGAGCTCCGCTCAATGAAAGCCCAATGAGTCACACACGTCGTTTATTAACAACACAGCCCCCAACCATATCAATGTTCTCTGCCGTAATTTTGTTAATCGGGGGATGCCTTCTGTAACAAAGAGTTTCGGATTGACACATAGGGGCTAATACAGTATCCTGTGCATAGGTATAGCTCGACACACACCACGTACTATTCGACAGACTATGGGATTGGGCGCCCCTCATATCATCAATTTGGCATTTGCTCTTTTGGGGGCATTTGCAGCGTTGCTGTGGTTACGGCGGGGCAAGCAGCAGAGAATCCGCTATGCTGTTATCGTGCTGTCGTTTGCGGGGCTATGTGCCATATTGTACCAAAACCCGGGGGAATATGGATTCTGCGTGTTACGCTATCTGCCTCATGCTATCGTGCTGTTTGTTTTTCTGCTGGGCAAGTACATGCTGGGCTGCCCCTGGCGGCGCGCGTTCCTATCATTGGGGGTGTATGCCTTGGTATCGGAGCTGAGTGTATTTGCCCGCATGGCTCAGGGAGGTCATATTTTTCCCATTTCTTTCAGCTTCTATCTTGAACTCATCTGGGCTTGGTTCTTTATTTACCTCTGTACCCGCAAGGATGGCCGCATCTGCAGAACAGAGCGGCTCTTAGCTGCAGCTACTGTATTGACCGCTTGCAATACGCTGACCGGGGTGATCATGGCCGGTCTGCCGCAGTGGCTGTTAATGCATAATACCACTTACGGGCTCCTGCCACCGGAGAGCCTGATACAGCTTATTGTATACATACCGCTGTTGTTACTTACGCTAATCTATGCTGCCAACCTGCGCTGCGTTTTGCGGCAGTCGTGGGGACGCACCCTCTGCACAGCTGCCGTTGCCATAGCCGTACACATCGGGGGCGCTCACTTATATCTCTACGCTCAACAGCAAGAGTGTAGTCGCCTTGAACTGACAGAGGCTCTGATAGCGGCTATAGAGGAGGGCGATATGCCGAAAGTGCAGCAATGCCTGCGCCAAGGTGTTAATGTCAATATGCCCCTTATTGCTCCTAATGATAACGATGGCGAATTATACAATTTTTACCCCCTTATTCATGCCACGGCCCGCAACCAAACAGCCGTTGTCAAAGCTCTGCTCGATGCCGGGGCCAATCCCCATGTTCGCCGACCGGGTGGGGATACCGCCCTGCTATCCGCTTGTATTGAGAATAATGCTGAAATAATCCGGCTCTTGCTGCTGGCAGGGGCGAACGTGAACGCGTCAAATGAGCTAGGCTATACACCACTGTATCAGACGACCCAGTCTGGCAATTCTACCGAGATTGTCAGTATGCTTCTGCAGGCGGGGGCGGATACTAATCGGGCCGACAACAACGGCTGTACTGCTCTGCACAACGCCGCGCTGCCCGATACGGAGGAAGACAAGACTGCCGCCCTAGCGGTCATGCGTCTGCTGCTGGAGCACGGCGCCTCTGTTAATGTTAAGGATTGCCACGGCGACACCCCATTGTTGCAATGTGCCCAATACGGATTTGCTGAAGGCGTACGATTACTTTTGGAGCATGGTGCCGACCCCTCACTACGGGATAATAACGGTAAATCCCCCCTCGAGCTCGCAGAAGAAAACGGACACCCGGAAAGTGCAAAATTGCTGCGAGCCGCCCGGGGTAAAGCTTCGTTTTCGTTATGAGTCACATCAGGGCAAAGGCATGATGATAGATGAAGGAATGACTTTAATCTTTTTGGCTGTGTTTTGTTATACGTTATAGTACCTTCTGTTTGCATTTACCGTAATAAAAATTTGGGGAAACATCATATTAATTGCGCATTGGATATTTCTTTGTATGTTGGCAATTGGAATGTTCCTGTCTCTATTAGGGAAACCTAATATATGGGCAAATAACATAGCAACAACATCAGCGACAGGGAGGCCGCCCCCCTGCCACGCTTTGTGACTGAAATGCGATTAACAATGCCCGGATGAGGCAAAAGTGTTTATGCATACGTTCTTTTACCGAATATGGCAGAGCCGACGCGAACAATGGTAGCGCCTTCCTCCACGGCAACGGCATAATCATGGCTCATGCCCATTGAGAGCTCCGGCAGAGGCAAGGGGCCGCGGGCTCGCAATTCTTCTGCCAGGCGACGCAATGTTGCAAAAGCCGGGCGAGCGGCCTCCGGATCAGCCGTGGGGGCGGGTATACACATAAGCCCACGAATCTCCACATGGGGCAAAGCAACCAGAGCCTCCCACTCCGCCGACAAGGCATCCGGGGTAAAGCCGTGTTTGCTTTCCTCTCCATCCACATTCACCTCTATAAGAATACGGGCTGTTACGCCAAGCTCACCGGCGATACGCGAAATAGCCTCGGCCAATTTACGGGAATCCACAGCCTCTATCAAAGCAAAGCCATGCTCCAATGCTTTACGCACCTTATTACGCTGCAAGGGGCCTATGAGATGCCACTCACAATCTGGCGGCATGGCAGGCATTTTTTCCATAGCTTCTTGCAGGCGGTTCTCCCCGAACAAGCGCTGCCCATCATTATACGCATGCATGATATCACTCACCGGAAACGTTTTACTCACCGCCAACAAGGAAACACACCCCGCCGGGCGACCGGCTTTTTTCTCTGCAGCGGCTATTTTTTCACGAATTTCGGCTAACTGGTCTTCTATATACATGGCAGGTTTTACATTACCCTACCCTTCTCACAGTTGCAAGCCCAAAAATGCCCCATGAGCAAGTTATTTAACACGTCAAGAAAAAAATACCGTTATGGCACATTTTTTTCTTGAAGTATGTTATAGCGAGAGTATACTCAAAGCAGGTGCAGCCGTCGCACGGGTGCCTCGCAAAGGAGCGTGGCGTCGGCGGTGAGCATTTAATACCAATATATACATGATGATGAGCCACAGGCGAGAGACAAATGTGATTATTTTTCACGCTGTTTGAGCCATCAATAACAATATTAGATAAACGCATGTCCGAACATTACACGCAAGGCCGGCAGGGACAGGGTGCCCGCCGACGCCGTTACCAAGGGCGCCACTACAGGCAGCGCATGCCGCGCCCCACTGAAACACCCAAGAAAAAGCCCTCTCTCTTGGCTCGCATCCTGAGCTTCTTTGGCTTCGGCAAGAAAAACAAGCAAGAGAAAAATTATAAAAAATACGATAAGGGGCAAAAAAACACACCGCCGCAAAAAGTACGTGTTGCAAAAGCCAACAACAAGGGAGGCAACCCCGGAGCACCCCGCCGCCGCCGTGCTACCTCTACCCCGCCCACCCGCAATGGGCGCCTGTATGTAGGCAACCTCTCATACGAAGCTACGGAAGCCGAGCTCGAAGATCTCTTCAAGGGATTCGGGAACGTCAAGAGTGTGGAAGTTATTTACAACCCGCGCACCTACAAGAGCAAAGGTTACGCGTTTGTTGAAATGCAAAAGCTGGAGGATGCCCGCAAAGCCGCCGAAGTGCTGCACGGCCAACCGTTCATGGGCAGAGAGCTCATGGTTAGTGCGGCCAGCGAACGCCCCGAACAGGAAGATTACCAAAAATCTGCCGAGCAGACAGAACCTGCAGATACGCCGCAGGCCCCTGCCGAAGAGAGTGAACAGACCACACTCCCGACAGAACCGACCAACGAAGCAAACTAATACAGCTCGAAAAACAGGCTTTTTTTTCACACAGCTTGCATACTTGGGGTATGCAAGCTGTTTTTTCAGCAACAACAGAATAATACATCAAACATAACGCTTCAATGTGAGATACCCGCCACTGAGATGCCGGGCACGGAGACCGCGTTGATTAAGAAAGGCCGTGGCAGAATGCCCGCGAACCCCGCTTTGGCAAAATACGAATATCTCGCGATTTTGAGGCAATTCCTCAAATCTATTTCGCAGTTGTGAGAGCGGTATATTCACGGCATGTTTGAAAGGCGATTGACGCACCTCTGCAGTTTCCCTAACATCCAACAAGAATGAATCATCCGTAATATCTTCAAAATGAGCAACGGGGTGTAGGCCCTCCAAATTATTGACCGCGGCCAGCGCGAGCTGATTAACAGCATCTTTAGCCGCCCCCTCTTGCGGGGAGTAGCACAGCTCTGCCTCTGCAAGGTCATATACAGTGCCGCCTTTACCCATGAGAGACGCAACGACATCCACCCTACGAGCAACCCCATGTTGCCCAATAGCTGTATACCCCAGCAGCAAACCATCCTTGCGCCGATAAACCAAGCGAGAATGTATGGGCGTTGCACCGGGATAATATGCCACATGCTGAGGATGATGCCCATCAACATACTCAAATTCAGCATCTGCACTGTAAGCAAGAGTATCCGCATTTTGACCGGTTATCGCAATGGTTGTGCCAAACAGGCGTAAAACGCTTGTACCAAGCACACCTTTAAAGCGAGAGCTGCGCCCGGCAATATTATCTGCCGCCACACGAGCCTGTTTTTGAGCCACACCGGCCAATGCCAAGCGCATGGGTTTGCCGGTAAGGCGGTTTACGACTTGAACGGCGTCCCCTACAGCCCAAATTCCCGGCATAGAGGTACGCATGTATTCATCTGTCAAAATAGCCCCGGTTTCACCTATTTCAATACCGGCGGCGCGCGCCAGAGAGGTCTCCGGGCGCACCCCGATGGCAAGGATAATGAGGTCTGCCTCCGGGCTCTGCCATTCATCGTTATAAGCCTGCAAAGCCCCGCTTGCCGTATGGCGTATGCCGGTGGCAATACGCCCGGTTTCTATACCAATACCATGAGACAAGAGCAAATCTGCAACATAACCGGCCATATGAGCATCCAACGGCGGCAACACATGGCTACCACCCTCTACCACATTTACTTGAATACCGGCATGGTGCAGGTTTTCTGCTACCTCCAGCCCAATGAACCCGGCCCCGATAACCAGGGCTCTCTTTACGCCGTGCTCTGCAATAAATGAGCGAATGGCATTGGCATCCGGCACGGTGCGCAACGTCAACACACCGGGCAAATCTACCCCCGGCATGGGCGGGCGCAATGGGGCTGCCCCCGGGGAAAGCACCAACTCATCGTATCCCCATTGGTGCACCTCGCCGGTATCCGTATTTTTGACGCTTACATATTTTTCCTCTGCATGTATGGCAACAACCTCATGCCGAACATATACCTCTATACCATACCGACTTTTAAACATGTGGGGGTTAGCCAGCAATAGAGAATCCTCATGTTCAATGACACCACCTATATAATACGGTAACCCGCAGTTAGCAAAAGATACATGAGCCCCTCTCTCAAAAATAATAATTTCTCGCTCGGCAGACAATCTGCTCAAACGAGCAGCCGCAGTTGCCCCGCCGGCTACACCGCCTACTATAATGGTTCTTTTTTTATTCATGATATTTACAAAGTTTTTACTTGTTCCACGGCATACGAGCCAATACCAATGCCAACCCGCAAGTACCTGTTGCACCGGCTACCATCAACCCCATACTTGTAAATGCGGGTATCATCAACCACAGCGGTGCTACCCATATACCTAAAGCCAGCCCTATCAAATTCAAACTGCCAATACAAAGCTGAACCTGCCGCATTACGGATACCGTATGCCCACCGGGCTCCCGCTGCTGTGGCATGCCGGCTTCCGCCCATGCATTCATCCCGCCTTCCAGCACCGCGGCTTCTACCCCCCTGCCGCGCAACATGGCTTGCGCCTTTGCCGCGCGAACCCCGCTTTGGCACACTATTACCAAGTCTTTCTCCCCCGATGCAACAGACGGCATTTGCCCTTGCTCCAGAGCATCTAACGGCAAAAACTCAGCCCCGACTATATGCCCGCCCCGCCATTCTGCCCCCGTGCGCACATCTATAACGTGTACGCTCCCGGCCTGTATTTTCTCTTTTAATGTTGTTGCTTTCATATCTATATGCGTATATTGCGATATGCACAAAATACACTTGACATCCCCACTTGTCAATGATAAATTTTCATCTGCGATGAAAAAATTAGAATCAATCAAATTTTCCCCACAAATGACAGAGGAGGTAGCAGCATATTTCAAGATGCTATCGGAGCCGGTGCGGCTGCACCTGCTGGGCTCCATATGCAGCGAAGGAGCCGCCAGCATAGGGGAATTGACAGAGCGATTAGGATTATGCCAAAGTGTGGTATCCCGCCACATCAAATTAATGGTAGAAAACGGGCTGATCAGCAAGAAAACAGAAAACGGGCGCACACTGTATTACTTTGAAGACGATTGCCTGTGCTCCATTTGTGCCCCTGTAGTAGAAAAAATACGCACCCGTGCCGCTGCCCACCATAAACTGTTGGAGAAATGAGGCTAACACCCCCGGCACCTCAAAAAAGCCGTGTATAAAACACATTTTCTTTGCTCTTGCAAAATGAAACAAGCACTATTATAATACACCCATGCAAACACGTGTAACAGTACCGCTGGAGGAATTCCCCGAGGATGGATTGAGCCTGACCGGAGAAGCAGATGGTGCGCTTTTCGACATAGACAACACAGGGGCAAAAAGCGTAAGCCCCCTGGGCTACGAGTTAGAAGCCAGACTGTATGATACAGAGCTACTGGTAACCGGCAGTGTATATGCAACATTTAGCCTGCGCTGCGACCGTTGCTTACAGGAATTTGACTATGAGGTAGCCATAGATGACTTGGCTCTCTCTTACGACACGAAAGGAAAATTTGAGATAGATTTAACGCAAGACCTGCGTGAAGAAGTACTTTTGGAGCTGCCGGGATACCCAAAATGTGAGTTTTCGGGGCTGAAATGCAAAATAAATGACATAATTGGTGATTTTAGGCTGGACAAAGACCCCCAATCGGGTGTAGAATCCCCTGCCCCGAGTGGACAAAGCGTCTGGGATGCCTTGGATCAGTTTCCGCGTAAGTAGGCACCGTGGCACCACTCAACATCACAGTAACATCTTAACAAACACACAATACTATGGCAGCTCCGAAACGCAGAACGTCCAAGATGAAGCAGCGCTCCCGCCTGGCAGCCCAGGCTTGGAAAGCCCCCAAACTCGGCAAGTGCCCCAAGTGCGGCGCCGCTGTTCCCGGTCACACTGCATGCATGCAGTGCGGCACCTACAAGACCCAGAGTGGTGCTGAGGTAGTTGTAAAACTGGTAGACTGATTCTGCCGGATAACAAAACCCCCTGTAAAAATACTTCAACCGTCCGCAGATTTGACTGCAGGGCGGTTTTTTGTTGACAGGTGCTCAAATAATGTGCTAGAGTATACGCGAACATCAACATAACAGCATCCATGAAGCTAGCTCTCGATGCCATGGGCGGTGATAATGCGCCCCAAATCAATATAGACGGTGCCAAATTGGCACTGGAGAAGATTAATACTCTCGAAAAACTTTACCTCGTCGGCGATGAGGACACCCTCAAAGCCGCCGTAGATGCTACAGGCATAGGCAGTAATCCGAAACTGGAAATCGTGCATGCCGCAGAGGTTGTCAGCATGGAAGAAAGCGGGCTTGTAGCCGTAAGGCAAAAGAAAAAGTCCTCCATGAGCATATCTGTGGATATGGTGAAAGACGGCACCTGCGATGCCGTATTATCTGCCGGCAATACGGGCGCTGCCGTTGCAGCCAGCACTATTAAACTGCGGCTTTTGGAGGGTGTAGAACGCGCCGGCATCATATCCCCCCTGCCCAGCCAACACGGTTATGTACTGGTGAGTGACACAGGTGCCAACCCGGACGCCAAGCCCAGCCACTTGGCAGGCTACGCAGTAATGAGTGCCCTGATGGCAAAATACGTATATGCCCGCCCCGTTCCCAATGTAGGCGTAATGAGCAACGGCACAGAAGACTGCAAAGGCAGTGCCTTTTCACTGGAGGCCTATCGGATTCTCAAAGCTCTCTCCGATAAAGGGCTGCTCCCGTTCAACTTTATAGGCAACTGCGAAGGGCATGATTTGTTCGAGACAGATTTAGACGTAGCCGTGACGGATGGCTTTACCGGCAACATTCTGCTCAAGAGCGTAGAGGCCACGGCCAAGGCGTTCGGGCACTGGCTTAAAGCCGGTATCATGGAAAGCTTCATGGCTAAGCTTGGTGCACTGCTCATGAAACCCGTATTTAAGAAAATGGGTAAACGCATGAGCGCAGACACCATTGGTGGTTGCCCGCTGATGGGCGTGCGCGGTGTTTCCATTATTGCTCACGGATCTGCCAATGGTACAGCTATCCTCAATGCCTGCCGCATGGCAGACAGCATGTGCCGCAACAATATTAACGAGCATATAGTGGAGATTATGGCTAAAATCAACACTGCTCTCCGTGGCGAAATCGCAATGGCCTAATCTGTTGCCCGGCTAAACATTCATATCTCAAAGTGCCATGTTTTGTTGTGCAATACATGGCACTTTCCTTTATTCGCAATAAATTTTATCTTTGTTCGCAATTTGTAAACATAGATTATTACAGGTCTGTTTCCTGAGACACGGCAATATAGCGTTGTTTAGGGCTATTAGGCTTACCGGGAATTAAAGCGCGTAAACGCCCCTGCTCAATAAGTGTGCCGATATAAAGGTTAACAGTTCTCGTTTGCCGGGTCACACCAATATGTTGCATAATTTCCACACTGGAGCGTGGTTGTGAACAATAGGCCACTACGGCATCTTGTTTGGCAATCACGGTTTGCTTACTTTGTTTGCTTACTCTGCGCACTTGATTCGATTTGCGTTCTTTATTTGTTTCTTCTATCTTTATTTGTTTTTGCTTTTTGTTCCAGGTATAATAGAGGTCTTCTACCGCTTCTGCCCCGTACAGCAACCCGGGCTCCTCCTCCTCTTCCTCATTTCTCCACAGGGTTACTTTAAAGCATTCCTCCTGCGCAAAAAAAGGTTCACGCAAGCCCCAATCCAAACATTTATCAACAATATCCGTTGTACCCGTACCCATTTGTTCGATATATCCCGCCAGATATGCACCGTATGCAATTTTCTGATTATAAGGCACAGAGTAGTGTGGCCCAAGTAATCTGGCGGGGCTAAGGCCATAGGGTAGTTGCCCCGGGTTCCACACTTCTACGCGATTACTGAACACCATAACCTGAACAGAGGCATTACTAGTATAATCTCTATGAACAACGGCATTGACAATTGCTTCTGTTACGGCTTCTCTGGGTATTTCTGCTTTTACGGGCACCACTACACTGTGTTCTCTTGTACCAACATAGTTGTCTATACGAGACATCACAAAATCTACGGCTTTGTCTATAACTTCAAAGACAGAACCACTGAATATATGGTGAGAAGGTATCGGTTTGCAGATTGCAGGCCCATAAAAATGAGCACACTTAACCGTAGCAGACGGGAAAAAATCTTGCGGATTCTTACCGAAAAGCAATACCGCTGCATTGGTTAGAGCCCCCCCTTGAGACAACAACCCCAAATGCCTCAATATACTTTCAACCCCGACACTCATAGGTATGGGAAAACCACGGTAAGCCTTGGCCAGCATAACGAAATGAGCAACTTTGCTGCTATCTATGTTCTCTAATGTAGCACCGTGACAAATGGCGTCATCGAACGAAGTTTTGCGAATATAGTTCTTTTCTATAAGGAAACGAACAAGGGCAGAGTATACAGCATCTTGTAATTCATCATAATTACTAAAGCATCTGCGTATAACACTTTGTTCGGCTTTGGTAATGAGAGCTTGTTGCTTGGGATGGCGTTTTTTGGTAGGATCGGGGGTGGTAATAAAGACGAGACGCAGTTTATTGCATTGTGTCGCAAGGTCAAACTCTCTCTCTGTGGGGGATATACCATCTTCATCTTCATAGCCATAGCGTAATCCGTATAAGCCTACGTAAATATCGCAATTTCTGACTTCATTCAGGTACGCATGGCTGGGAGACACGCCCATTGCAGGAGTTTCCTCGAATATGTATGGTTCAAAGAATCCGCCCAGTAGTGCGTCTTCTCGAATATAGTCAAAGAGTTTTTTTCTCTCTGATGAAAATTCAGATTGAACGCTGCTTATGAATACTTTGATTGCCATATTGTGCTCCTTTCTTCTTTGTTTGCACAAATTATACGGCAATCAGCAAACAAAGTCAACATTTTTATGCTTTGTTTACGAATAAAGTTTACATTTTATTCTATTACGGTCCAAAGTCGACCATTTCGCGCATGAATGAGGCGTATATCAAGGTCAAAGGCACAGCGCAGGTTTGTCTCTGTGAGTACTTCATCACGAGTACCATAGGCTAAAATATCACCTTGGCGCAAGATCATGCCGCGATTAAACGTAGGCAATATATCTTCGATACGTTGAGTAATAAAGATAATGGTGAGCAGTGGGTGAGAGGCGGCAAGTTCATCAATGGTATGCAGTAAAAACTCACGTCCGGCAATATCAAGATAAACGCTGGGTTCATCAAGAATCATGAGCTCGGGGTTAGTCATGAGAGCCCGCGCGATGAGCACTTTCACCTGTTCACCACTGCTCATGGTATGCACTTTTCGCTGCATCAGGTGTGTAGCACGCAAAGATTCCATAAGTGCCGCAGCTCGCGCTTCCTCCTCCGGGGTGGCATCACGGTACAAGCCTATAGTGGCATCGGGCCCGGAGAGCACCATTTCTCTACCGGTCCATTCTCGGTCGCCCAGCCATTGGTGCATCAACGGGCTTACCCAAGCAATGCGTTTACGCAGCTCCTGCAGGTTAACAGTACCAAACCGATGCCCCAGCACCTCTACAGTGGCACCGTATACAGGCCATGCATAACCCATGAGCATGCGAACCAAGGTGGTTTTACCGGCGCCGTTAGCCCCGAGAATAAAGCAACGCTCCCCGCGCTTCACCTGCCAATTGATATTGTGCAGAATTTCCCTACCGGACAAAAAGACCTTGGCATTTTCAATATTAACCGCATTCATGGCACTGTCTATTATGTTCTTTATTCAAAAGCGGCTCCCACGGGGAGGTGAGAGCCGCCGATAAAATCACTTGGTGCAGGCAAATCAATTGCGCTCAAAGAGAGCACGAATCTTGCTACCCACCACCTCAACAGGGTGCTCAGCAAGAGCTGCACGCTTAGCAAGCAGGTTGGGAGCACCGGCAGCGGCCTCCGCCAACCATACACGGGCAAATTCGCCGCTCTCAATGCGCTTAAGGCTCTCCTTCATCTTCTCCTTCACCTCCGGGCCGAGAATCTGCGGGCCATTGTAGTACTCACCGAACTCAGCAGTGTTAGAGATAACACCATTCATGGCCTGAATACCCTTGTTGTAAATGATGTCTACAATAAGCTTGGCCTCGTGCACGCACTCAAAGTAAGCCATCTCGGCAGGGTAACCGGCCTCAATGAGCGTCTCAAAGCCGTACTTCATAAGGTCTACCAAACCACCGCAAAGCACGTTTTGCTCACCGAAAAGGTCCTCGTAAGTCTCTTGCTGCATGGTGCACTCCAGCACGCCACCACGGGTAAGGCCCTCTGCCTTGGCCATGGCCAAAGCCACGTTCTTGGCATTACCGGTGGGGTTTTGGAACACAGCGATAAGACCGGGGCAACCAAAGCCCTCCTCAAACACGCGGCGCACCTCCGTACCCGGACCCTTGGGGGCAACCATAATGACATCTACATCTGCCGGGGGCTCAATGGTTTTGAACACATAGGCAAAACCGTGAGAGCAGCACAGAGTCTTACCGGCGCTCAAGCCGGGCTTAATCTGCTCCGTGTACACAGAGCCGTGCATCTCATCGGGCAACAAAATGTGGATGATGTCGGCAGTCTTGGCAGCATCTGCCACGCTCATCACCTCAAAGCCATCCTGCACGGCAGCGTCCCAGCTCTTACCGGGGCGAATACCGATAATAACGTGCACGCCGCTATCGCGCATGCAAAGAGCCTGAGCACGACCTTGTGCACCGTAACCGATAACGGCCACGGTCTTACCATTGAGAACGCTTACATCGGCGTCCTTATCATGAAGTATCTCCATTGTATTTATATGTTTAGAGTTAAAATCTTTTTGCACACACAAAGGAATGCACGAGCCTAAAATACCACCCTTTTTGTCATTTGCAAGAAAAAAGCATGGCATACACTGCGGTTATTCTTCAATACTCTGAATCCAATGCTTGATATTGTAATACGGCAAATAACCCAAAGTTCCCAGAATTGTCAGTGGCACATCTGCCACGGCAGCCAAGGGAGTCAACAGATAGCGCTTGGTCGGGGTAACTTCCTCCTTGGCATCTTGGTACACAGCCCACGCGGCATGGTCATTATCGCTACCGGGGGCAATAGGCAATACTTGGCTATTCACAAGCTGCAAGCCGGGTTCTTGAGCGAGCTCCACCTGAGTTTCCCAGTCTCGCCACAGCATGGTCTTTTCCCCAAGCGGGTGGCGGTATGCTGCTGCCGGCGGGGTTATACCACTGAACACCAAATCATCATACCCCACCACCACAAAACGCTCTACAGGCGGCAAGGCTTGCGCCATGGCTGCATGATTACCCACGGTAAAATGCTGTTTATCTATCTCGCCAAATACAAAGAGAGGCCCCGGTTTGCGCTCAGAGCTTACCCTGCAACGGTGTACATAAAACTTTTTACCATTAGCAGCTGTGTACTCCACAATACCGCCCAACAGGCTCTCAGACCCGGTAATTTTATATTCATCAGAGCTCCCATCCACACGGTCCGCCAAACGGCTCTCCATCATAGCCCAGTGGCAAGAGGAAAGCACTACCGCAGCCACCGATACCACACAAAAAAATTGTCGCATTTTCATAGTTCTGAAAAAAGAGATTTCCGAATCTAACACATACTCCCACACCTGTACAGCTAAAATCATGCCTGCAATCATATTTTACATTTCATAGCAACCGACAATAAAATTATCTCACTTGCACATTTTCCGTCGGTATGATAACATAACCGCATGAGTTTACCTTGGTTTGATAACAAGTTTCCGCTGTATCTTGCCCCCATGGCCGGAGTAACGGACCCCATCTTTCGCACACTGTGCAAAGAGGCGGGGGCAGATGTCATGGTAACAGAGTTTGTATCTGCCGAGGGAGTATTGCAGGCATGGCACCGCAACCGCCGCTATGTGGAGTTTGAACAGGAGCACCGCCCGCTGGGCATACAGATATTCGGCTCCGTACCGGAGCACGCAGCCGCAGCCGCCCGCATTATTGTGGATGCCATGCACCCGGATTTTCTGGATATTAACGCCGGTTGCCCCGTGCCCAAAGTAGTAGGCAAAAATGGGGGCTCATCCCTGCTCAAAGATTTACCACTCCTGCAAAACATTGCCTCCGCCGTGGTAAAGGAGCTGGGTAACGACTGCCCCGTAACCACCAAAATTCGCATCGGGTGGGATGCCGAGCACATTTGCGCCCCGGAGGCCTGCCAACGCCTGCAAGATGCCGGGGTGCAGAGCATTGCCATACACGGGCGCACACGCTCCCAGCAATACGGCGGGCAAGCCAACTGGCAAATTATTGATGAATGTGCCCGCTGCGTGCAAATACCCGTCATCGGCAACGGGGATATCACCACCCCGCAAGATGTCAAGAGAGCCCGAGAAACCACAGCTGTAGCCGGTGTTATGATTGGCCGTGCAGCCATGAACGCCCCTTGGCTTTTTGCCCGAGCCCGCCACTACTTGAACACGGGAGAAATTGCGGATGAACCCACCCCGCAAGAACGCATCAACTTTATGCTGCGCCACACGCGCATGGCATTAGAAAGCGGTCATTATGGGGAGGAGCTCAGCACCATGCGCGCCATGAGGGCACGCCTGCTCGCCTATGCCAAAGGTATACCCGGCACCAAGCCGCTGCGCCCCCTGCTCTCTCGCGTAGCCTCTCTGGCAGAGCTGGAGTCCATTCTGCACAGCTTACAGGAATCCGTTAATCCCTGAGTTGACACTCAAATTGGCGGAACTGGATAGCCTCAAACAAATCATCATCCGTCGGCACTGGGTGCCCGGCCAAATCTGCAATGGTGCGGGTAACGCGCAAAATGCGGTCGAACGCACGCGCAGAGAGGGAGAACTGCTCCACAGCCGCCAAGAGCATTTCCTGCTGCACGGGGGAGAGCGGGCAATACTGCCGCAGCATGCGCCCGGTAAGGCGGGCATTGCAGCTAATGCCTGTGCCGGCATAGCGTTTTTGTTGCAACTCTCTGGCTGCCAACACACGGGCCCGAATCGCCGCACTAGGCTCACCATCCGGCTTTTGCAGCAGGGATGCAGGGTCCACGGGCGGCACCTCAATCACCATATCAAAGCGGTCCAACAACGGGCCGGATATTTTGCGGCGGTATCGTGTAATCTCCGCATGGTTGCACCTGCACCTGCGGCGCGGGTCCCCCAAATACCCGCAGGGGCACGGGTTCATAGCCGCTACCAACATAAAGGAGCAAGGGAAATCAAAACTCCCCGAGGCGCGGGAGATGGTAACCACCCCACTCTCCAAAGGCTGGCGCAGGGTTTCAAGCGTACGGCGGCTAAACTCCGGCAACTCATCCAAAAACAGCACACCGTTGTGCGCCAAAGAAATCTCCCCGGGGGTGATATTGGAGCCCCCCCCCATCAACCCCACATCAGATATCGTATGGTGAGGAGCACGGAACGGGCGCTCGTGCAGCAAACCACCCCCACGGGGGAGCAATCCACACACAGAGTAAATACGCCCGGTCATCAACGCCTCCTCATGAGCAAGCGGGGGTAAGATGGAGGGCAAGCGGCTTGCCAACATGCTCTTACCGCTACCGGGGCTACCACTCATCAGCAAGTTATGTCCCCCGGCAGCTGCAATTTCCATGGCGCGGCGGGCATAAGGCTGCCCTTTAATCTCTGAAAAATCCGGGCCGTTGCACTCTACCCGCACATAAGGCGCCGTGCGCACGGGCTCAAACTTTTCGCGCTCCAGCAACACAGCCCATGCATCTGCAAGGGTCTCTACGGCATATACCTCTATACCCTCCACAACTGCGGCTTCCGCTGCGTTTTCTGCAGATACCATCAAATACTTACGCCCGGAATCCCTGGCAGCCACGGCCTGCGGCAATATACCACGCACACCACGCACCACGCCATCCAAGGCAAGTTCACCCACCAAGCACCAATCCTCCAAATGAATGGGGGCACGGCGGCGCTCCGGCAGGGGTAAATCAGGGCATGTTTGCTGAATATTAATCTCCAGCCCCACCGCAATGGGCAAATCAAACCCCGGGCCCTGCTTTTTTACATCTGCCGGGGCCAGGTTTACCGTAACCTGCAACTCCCCCGGGCAAAAGAAATGGCTGTTTTTGAGGGCAGATGTCACACGCTGCACACTTTCTCTCACGGCAGCATCCGGCAAGCCTACAATGATATAACGGCCAACATCCTTTACCGGCACCACATCTACCTCCACCTCCACGCCATAGCCGTCTATACCATTTACAGCGGCAGAGTGTAAACGCGTAATCATACGTGGCAACAATTATTTAACAATAACCTTAGAACCTACCTCCAACTTAGAGTATAGGATTTCGCTGGGTTCCACAGGCAGGCGTACACACCCGTGAGAGAGGCTGTTACGCTCCACAATATTGCCCACATGCATACCTATTGCACCGTTAAAACGCATCCAATAATCCATCTTGCTACCCTTAAAGTGTGTGCCTTTGGGCGGCTTTTGAGAGGAGGTTACATTAGCCTTCACCAAATTATCCTCATCATCCACAAAGCAGCCGTAGCGAGAGGAACGGTGCTCCACCTTCTTCTCCGTAATGCGGAACGTGCCACGCGGCGTTTCGCTACCGCCCACGCGCCCGGTACACACGGGAAAATCCATAGCAATTTCACCGTTGATATATAGGCGGCCACGCTGCTCTTTAAGCAAAATCTCCACATGAGAGTTGGCGGGGTCCGTGCGCTCCAACGCGGCCCCACGCCAGTAGTCGCGGGAGGTTCGGTACCCGGGGCCGGCAATAAAATCCTCAAACGTATAACTTACTTTTTTATTCTTAACGGCTTCATCCCACTTATCGCCCATGCGGTAATAATCCTCTGTCGTTGTTTTACAAGCAACGGGTAACAAGCAAATTAGCAACAAAGCAAAAATTATTTTATTCATGATTTCAGATTTTGTAAGACTCCAAACGTGCCGCGAATTCGCGCGGTAAAATAGCCTCCACAATGGCATCGTTACCTTCATACTCTGTAGAAAGCACCTTACCATCGCGGTGCATAATGGCAATAATTCTGCTCTCCGCCAGCGGTATACGGTAATGTTCTTTAGACACGCGGTGAGAGAGCATCTCCACACACGCCGCCATCAAAGCCTCCACCCCCAGCTCTTCCTTAACGCTGCAAGCAATGCAGGGGCATTGCACCTTAGCACTCAGGGCGGCTAACTGGTCAGCGCGTTGCTCTTCGGGTATAAGGTCCGTCTTGTTCCACACCACCACCATGGGTTTATCGGACGCCCCCAGCTCTGCCAACACCTCACAAGTGGTTTCATAGTGCCTCAACGCCTCGCGGTCGCTTGCATCCACCACCTGAATCAGAAAATCCGCCAAAGTCGCCTCCTCCAGGGTAGATTTGAACGCCTCCACCAAACGGTGCGGCAAGTTACGGATAAAGCCCACCGTATCCGTCAGCACCAAGGGCTGCCCATCGGGCAGTTCAATCTTGCGGCTGGTGGTATCCAACGTTGCAAAAAGAATATTTTGTGCCAGCACCCCGGCACCCGTCACCAAATTAAGCAAAGAAGATTTACCGGCATTGGTGTAACCCACAATAGCTGCGGTAGGTATACCCTGGCGGTTACGCTCCTTGCGTTGAGTACCGCGTTGGCGGCGCACCACCTCAAGCTCATCGCGAATAGCCTCTATGCGGTCTCTGGCCAAGCGGCGGTCCACCTCAATCTGTTTTTCACCCTCACCACGGGCTGCGGCACCACCGCCTTTACCACCGCCGGAGCCACCGCGTTGGCGGTCCAAATGTTTCCACATACCCGCCATGCGGGGCAAGGCATACTGCATGCGGGCTAAATCCACCTGCAATACAGCCTCGCGAGTGCGCGCGCGCTTGGAGAAGATATCCAGAATAACCTCCTCACGGTCAATCACCGTCACATTGGTCAACTTTTCCCACTCTCGTTGCTGCCCGGGTGAAAGCAAGTTATCAAATACCAAGCAATCAGCATTCAGCTCTACCACTTTGGCGCGAATCTCCTCTGCCTTGCCAATGCCACACAAGTATTTTGCCTGCATTTCGCGCGTAAACTCCAGCATGGTACCCACAATACCAATGCCAAGGTTACTCACCAAATCCTCCAACTCCTCCAGCAGAGCAGCGCGCTCACGGCGGGAGTCTCCCGGCATGCCAAGCCCTACCAGCAGGGCTCGCTCCACCATCTCCGGCTTCTCGCGTATCTCAAACGACATAAATTAATCAAAGTACTGAGATGAAGACGTAGGCACGTCTCTCAAATAATCTCTGTTATACGAGTTACAGGAACACCCCTGCCCGCATGAGTTGAGCACAACGGCAGTCAAAGCCCCCAATACTGTTAACGCTATCATTTTCATACGCCCCCATTTAACAACATTCTGCCCGTAAAAGCAAGTAAATTTACATAAGAGCCCGCATCTGCTTTTCTCATCTCAGTATCTGCCAATTAATCCAAGCAAAGTAACCCAACATCAAAGTCATGAATATATTGCCCCCTGTCAAAAACCAAATGGCTAACAGAGAGCTCAACCCCAAACCTACCATTGCCACAAACTTAGGCTTATTCGTAGCCGTGAGCAAAAGCTGCCCGCCATCCATCGGCAATATGGGCATCAGGTTAAAAAGGGTCCACCAAAAACACACCATAAAAAATGTGCTGTACAGCATTAGCGTAAAATGCCCAATCCCGCCGGATTCCACTGCATAAGCCAGGGCCATATATGCCTCCTCGGGTGCATGTATGCCGGTTATAAAACTCAGGGGGTCGAGTGTATAAATCAACAAAGCAGAGCTTATACTGTCTATTTGCACTCCCATGAAAACGGCCGCAACCATACCCAAAGCATAGCTGGCCATGGGCCCTGCCAATACCATTAAGAAGTGCGCCATACGCGTGGGCATGCTCACCGGGGTGTATGTTACTCCCCCGAGGTTACCAATGATAACAATGGGTGTAGACCGCGTAAACGCCTTGGCTGTCAATGCATGCCCCAGCTCGTGTGCTAATAATGTCAACATACCCACCACCACAAATATCAACGCCGGTTGCAAGGGGGAGGCCATGTGAGAGAACATGGATAAACCCAATATCGCCAATATCAACCAACTGAATGGTTGAATCTCTATCGGTATGCCGAATAATTGAAAATGCAAACTTCCTCTGCTCTGATTCTCGTTGTTCATGCCCTCTTTTTACCCGATTTTTGCCCCTTTTTCAACAAAATTTCAAAAAAATCATCATTTTTACAAAAAAAAGCTTGCATCGATGGCAAGAAAGTGATAAACTCCCCCCGCGCCCCGACAACGGGAAGATGCAAATCCGGCGTAGCTCAGTGGCAGAGCGGATGACTGTTAATCATTAGGTCGTTGGTTCGACCCCAACCGCCGGAGGATGAAAAGCTCGGTAAGTGAATCACTTGCCGAGCTTTTTGTTGCATAGATTATTGCTCTTTTTTGTTTAAATGTGGTCGGCAAGGCGCTACAGCGGTTAATTTTCCGCCCCTGTTTTCATCTATAGATACCGGGTATGCGGGAATCCTCCTTAGCAAACAATCACACATTCCGGGCAAATCAATACAGCCACACCATACCCAGTATATGCAATAGCGTTAAAAACAACTGTTGCAGGTATCTCCACCGCAAATAAAATGGCAGATAGTGGCCAACAGAGCCAAGCTGATGCCCCCGTGTGAGAATCGGTTTGTGCCAACAAATACGGGATCTTTGCATACTTTGAATAAGAATATATAGGTTGGCGTATAGCATGCGCACGAGCCTGCGAGGGCAGAGAGGCTACCAACTCAGCCGTACATATACCTTCGGCTAAATATGCATGCTTCATGGACTCTTTGCTCGGGGTGCGGAGCTCGTTCGCCAACTCGGCGGTGATAGGTAAATACCAAGTTTTATCATCAACAGGCGTCACCCCCGCAACATCCCACACTTCATCCGAATATGAAAAATTACGCACTTTTTTACGGAATCCCATACGCTGCACCGGCAAATACCATTTACCCTCACATTCATAAACATGCCAACGCTGCGTCAGTTTCATATTTGCCTCATTATCATCATCAGGCTCACTGTTATTTGTCAAAAATGCCCCTTCATATGTGCGCGGGTGTTCATATACCACTCGATACGTGCGTGATACACATGAGCAGCATATCACACTCAGCAACACACACAGTAAAGAACAAATCTTTTTCATCATGCACCCATCATACCCCCAAAGCGGTCACTTAACAAGAAAAACATTGCAAGTTTTTTTGAAAAGTGCAACAATAAGGGGAAAGAAACAGGGAGTAATGATGAGAAAGATAGAAGTTTGTTGCGGGTCATTGGAAGAAGCGCAGGCAGCAGAAGCGGGCGGAGCCATCAGAATTGAGCTTTGTGCCGCTATCTCCTGCGGGGGCGTTACCCCGAGCCATGGTACAATACAAAGTATTGCAGAGGCCGGACTCAAGCTCGATGTTAATGTGCTCATTCGTGCACGCGAAGGTGGTTTTTGCTACACCGAAACAGAGATAGAGACCATGTGCAAAGATATTGAATTTTGCCGCAACATGGGGGTGCATGGTGTAGTTATTGGTGCCCTGACGGCCACCGGAGACATTGATATGAAGGCCTGCCGCAAGATGATAACTGCCGCCGGTAATATGTCCGTTACCTTTCACCGCGCGTTCGATATATGTACAAACCCGCATCAAGCCTTAGAGCAGATTATTGAGCTGGGCTGCACTCGCTTGCTGACCTCCGGGCAAGAGGAAACGGCAGAACGGGGCGCGCCCCTCATTATTGAACTTATTAAACAAGCTGCGGGGCGCATTATCATTATGCCCGGCGCCGGGATCAAGCCTGCCAACATCATCAACGTAGAAAAATTAACCGCTGCAACAGAGTATCACTCAACCGCTGCATCAGATTATGCGGATTCTGCCTACTGCGGACACGCCGTCTCTTTTACAACCTATCCGCAGCGTCCGGGCATTATTCGACACTCAGCTCAAGAGGTTGTAGAGCAGTTAGTGCATCTTCCTGCGGCAGATTAATCGGCAGAGCCCCCCATCAGCGCAGGAGCCTCGCCACGGCATCATGCCCTTTCTCCAGCGCCATTTCTGCGGGGGTAAGCCCGCTGTGAGCAACGCGGGCGGGGTCTGCCCCTGCCCTAAGCAGCATAGGCACCAACTGTGGCAAATTGTAGTAGGCGCAAGAGTGCAGTGGCGTCCACCCATCGCAATCTGCCACGTTCACATCTGCCCCCGCAGCCAGAAGCATTTCAACGTTTTTCAGGCACGCTGTCGACGTGTTGCGACAAGCAATAACAGCAGCATGCAGCGCCGTCACTCCTTCCTCCGCATCACGATGGTCAATCGTGGCAGCAGCCCCGGCCTCCAGCAGCATAGCAAGTGCCTCCGCGCGTCCTTTCCAAGCCGCCAGCATCAGCGGGGTTTGCCCGGACTCATTGACGCAATTTACATCCGGGCCATCATCCAGCAGCAGCCGCAGCCAGCGCGTATCCGGGTACTCTACAGCGCTCTCCACATCGTTCATATCATTTGCATGGTAACGCGCCCCGGCTTCCATCAACAGGCGCTCCACCTCCTCGCTTCGGAAAAGAATATGGTCCAAAACGTTTCCGCCAACATTGCGCGCATTTACATCTGCCCCGGCCTCCAATAACAGCCTTATCAGCCCCGCATTCTCGCCTCGTCGCATCATCAACGGGGTATAGCCCTCAGCATCCGCAGCATTCACATCTGCCCCCGCCGCCAAGAGAACACGAGCCGTCTCCACAGAAGAAGCATGGTGCAGTGGACGCTCCCCCGCATCATTCAGCTGCGCATTTGGGCTTACTCCGGCCTCCAGCAGCAGTTGAACAAGTGCCGTGTCATCCCACCACAAAGCCATTAACATGGGTGAGTGTTGATGACAATTGAGCACATGCGGCACGGCCCCCGCTGCCAACAGTCGGCGAATGCCCCCATGGTTTCTAACAGACCAACACTGCCAAATGAGCGGCGTATCACCACGCTTATTACGGGCATTAACATTTGCCCCGGCTGCCAACGCACAGTCCACCAGCTCCGGGGTGGCACTTGCGCAGAAAAGCAGCCTTGTAGCAGCTGCAGCCCGCTCCGCCACCGGCAGATACGCCAAAATCAGCCTTGCCACTGCGGCAGATTTTACATAATCCATTAAACAACGGTTACCCTTGTTTCGGGCACAGGCATCTGCCCCGGCTGCCAGCAACAATGCCACGGTCTCCGCAGAATCGCGAGCCACCGCCAGCATCAGCGCCGTCCGCCCCTTACCATCCCTCGCATCCACCGCCACCCCCTGCGCCAACAGCCCACGCACACGGGCAGAATCCCCACACCACGCAGCATAGAGCAACTGCGCTTGGGGGGACATACCCGCTCGCCGCTCTGCCGAATCACCTGTCATTGCTCCAATTTAACAAAATTCCTCAACAACTCAAGTCTAAATACAAGCATCTACATATTTTGCTCTCAAGAGAATAATGGTACACCGCCTAAACAAAAAACCCGCACTCGGTGAGGAGCGCAGGCTTTTTGTGTAATAAGTAATGGTACTTATTAGCGGGAGTAGAACTCAACGATGAGCTGTACGTTAACGATGGGAGCAATCTCCTCTTGGGAGGGGATGCGGACGAGCTTAGCGGAAAGCTTAGCAGCGTCGAGCTCAAGCCAATCGGGAGTTACAGCAGAAGCGGAGAGCTCCATGAAGCGGTTTACGAGAGCCTGGGAACGAGCCTTGGCAGCAACGGCGATAACGTCGCCGGGCTTGCAGCTGTAGGAGGCAATGTTCACCTTCTTGCCGTTCACGGTGATGTGACCGTGGGACACCATCTGACGAGCAGCGGCGCGGGTGTTGGCAAAGTTGAGGCGATATACGAGGTTATCGAGACGGAGCTCCAAGAGTTGAAGGAGGATCTCACCGGTAACGCCGGAGCGACGGGAAGCCTCTTCGTAGTACTTGCGGAACTGACCTTCGAGCACGCCGTACATGAAGCGCAGCTTCTGCTTCTCGGCAAGCATGATACCGTAGTCGGACTTCTTCTTACGGCCGGCGCGCACACCGTGCTGACCCGGAGGGAAGGGACGGCGGGCAAAAGCCTTGCTGGGGCCGAAGAGCTCAACACCGAAACGACGGCTGATCTTGGCGGTAGGACCTGTGTAACGAGCCATAATCTTGTGTAATCTATCTTCTGGGTTATTAAACTGCTATTAGGCGCGACGAGCCTTGGGCGGGCGGCAACCGT
>SUVJ01000024.1 GCA_015062045.1 Akkermansiaceae bacterium | reverse complement strand
ACGCGGCTCCACGCCCGGGCTATTCTATGACGCCCCCACGGGGCTCAAAAAGTCGGCTCGCTAACGCTCGCGGGGGCTCCCCCACAACTACCAATTTGAGGGGGCCCCGGAGTTTTTAGAGGTCCCCAAATTGCCATTTTACTAATTGTTCCCACGCGTAGGCGATTATAAGGGGGGACAATACGCTCTCTGTAAAAAGCCCCTCCGGCCGTGGTGGCAAGAGGGGCTGAGAATTGATGGTTGCCGTGGGCTCAGGCGTTGTACATCTTGGTGTAGTATTCGTCTGCCATGCGGTCGGAGTTGAACGCGGGGGTGATGTCCTCCATGGCGTTGAATACGAGGTCAATCCATGCATCCTTGTTATCGTAGTACAAGGGCAACACCTTGGACTCCAGCACGCTGTAGAAGTTGTCGCGGTCGGAGCGGTCGCGGGCCTCGGGGGCGAGCCCGGCTTTAGCCTCGGGGATCATGAAGCAGTTTTCACCATCCTTGGCGAACTCACGCACCCAGCCATCATTGGTGGAAATGGTGAGAGACCCGTTCATGGCGGCAGACATGCCGGAGGTGCCGGAGGCCTCGCGCGTTACGACGGGGTTGTTCAGCCAGATATCGGAGCCGTTCTTGAGCATGCGGCTCAGGCCCAGCTCGTAGCCGGTGAGCACGGCACAGCGCGGGTATTTATCGCTGAGCTTGTTGAGCTTGTTAAAGATATCCACCGCTGTAAAGTCCGTGGGGTAGGGCTTGCCTGCCCATATCATCTGTACGGGGCGGTTGGTGCGCTGCAACATGCGCTCAAACATGACGGGGTTCTCCGTAATGAGGGCGGGGCGCTTGTAGGCTGCAAAGCGGCGTGCCCATACAATGGTGAGGGTGTCCTGGTCAAAAAGATGCCCGGTTTGCTCACCCACTACACGGAACAGCTCCTTCTTGAGGGCTCGTTTGCGGTTGACAAAGGCGCGCTTGTCTCGTGCGGCAAAGGCCTCCGCCAATTCGGGGTCTTGCCAGTACTCCAGATTTTGGGCATTGGTTACGTGGGTGATGGGGCAAATATCGCTGTAGCCCTGCCACATTTGGCGGGATACCTCGCCATGCAGCTCAGATACACCGTTGGCAATATGAGAGAGTCGCAGTGCTGCCAGCGTGTAGTTGAAGGTTTGCTCGTTGGGGTCCAACTTGAGCATGGCGCGTACTTGGTCCAGGCTCAGGCCGTCGAAGAAGGAGAAGTTGGCCATCAGGTTGATGTCCATCTTCTCATTGCCGGCTTCCTCCGGGGTGTGGGTGGTGAACACAAAACGCTTACGCACCTCCTCCACATTGCCGCCGTTGCGTGCCAGCATGTTAAAGGCTGCGCCGATGGCGTGTGCCTCATTCATGTGGTAAATCTCCGGTTCTACACCCAGCTCTTCGAACAAGCGGGCACCACCCTGGCCCAGCACGATGTACTGGGAGATTCGGGTCATGGGGTTGGAGTCGTACAAACGCTGTGTAATGGAGCGACTTACGGCGTCGTTCTCAGGCAAATCCGTGCTCAGGAAGAACATGGGGGCCGTGCCGAAGGTCTCCGGGCGCAGGTAATAGGCCTTTACCCATACCGGGGCGTTGCAAATGTGAATGAGGAACTTGATGTTGTGGTCCTCCAGGAAACTGTACTCTTTGCGGCGGTACTGCACGGCCATGGACCCGTCTTCTGCGCGAATCTGGTTGTAGTAGCCGTAAGACCACAGAATACCCACGCCGACAAGGTTCTGCTTCAAAGCCCCTGCGGAGCGCATGTGTGAGCCCGCTAAATAACCGAGGCCGCCGGAGTAAATTTTGAACACGTTGTCAATGGCGTACTCCATGCAGAAGTAGGCTACGGATTTGCTGTACTTGGGGTCTATCTCATACGGGTGTGCGTACTGAGCCGGAAGAAAAGAGGATGTACTCATCTTTTTGATTATAATTATGTATTTGCTGAAGATTGTTTTGACTCCGCCTTGCTTACATGATTGCATAAGGCGGAAATACGCTTATTTTATACACTATCTCTACCATAGAGAAAAGGAAAAAACACAGCGGTGACGTAAAAAAAGAGTGATGTGGCGTTTTTTTGATTGATACGAGTTTGTTATTGTGATAGTGTTTAGAACGCAAGAATCACATACCCTTTATTATCATGAAATATTCTATTATCAGTATGTTGTTGGCAGTTGGTGCCTTGCCTTTGCTTGAGGCAGAGGAGGCGGTGCAGATGCGGGTGACTAAAGCTGCCGTGTTCAAAAATGGCTATAGCCAAGTAAGCTTGTGTGGTGACATTAATACGGCTGATACGCAGTTGGAGGTGTCCGGTATGCCTGTGCCTATTTTGGGCAGTTTTTGGTGGAAAGCCCCGCAAGGCTCAAACGTGCAGGAGGTAAGAAGCGAAACTGTGACACGCAACGTGCCCAAACAAAATTACAGTACGTTGGATTTTTTGTTGGCCAACGCGGGGCAGCAGGCAGAGATTGTGCTGACCAACGGGGCGAAGATAGAGGGTATCATTCATACCCCCGAACCCTCTCTCCCCTCGGGCTCATTTTTGAAACATAATGAGGAGGAGACTCCGGAAAATCAGGAGTATGACAACTTGGATGAGGTGTCTGAATCGCTCCTGAAACAGAGAGCGCGTGCTGAAATTGATTTGGTGCAGCTGCGTACAGCCGGTGGTTTTATTACACTGCGAGAGCGAAATATCCTTTATGCGGAGGTTAAGACCCCCACACCTCAATTGCCTACATCCGAGCAAAAAGTCAACACTCTGGTATTTGAGCTGGATGCCCCCGCCACCGGAAAAGAGCTGCAAGTAAGTGCCTTATGCCGCGGTTTGAGCTGGCTGCCGAGTTATCGTATGGATTTGGGGAGCGATGGCAAAGCTCTGTTTCAATGCAAGGCGATGATCATGAATGAGCTGGCAGACCTCAACAATGTGCAGTTGGAGCTGGTGATGGGCTACCCCGCCTTGGGTAAATACCTGCTGCCGTCTCCCGTGGCTCAACAGCATTCCCTCTTCGGTTTCCTTAAAGAGCTTAGCTCTGAGGATTCGCAAAGCAGCCGCCGAGAAATTGCCCTCACTAATAACATCAGCGGCTGGTATCAAACGGGAAAGAAGTCGGATTCAAGCGACTTAACGCAGGCTGAGGATCTCTTCTTCTACTCCATCCCCAACCTCAGTTGTGCCACCGGGCAAACTGTAACGAGAGAGCTCTTCTGTGGAGAGGTGGGCTATAGTCATGTTTATACTTGGAATATCCCCACACAATCCGATATTCAGCGCTGGCAGGAGAGCCGCCGCTCTCATTACGGCAGTGAGATAACCCCGCCCAATGAAGTATGGCATTGTGTCAAAGTTCACAACAGCTTGAAAATGCCGTGGACCGGCGGCGTGCTGGATTGCTATGCAGAGGGGCGCCTTGTAGGCCGTACAGAAATGACCTTTACCGCAGATGGTGGCTCCACCCTGGTGCGCCTTAATAAAACTATGCAGGCCCCCGTGCAGTTCTCTGAAACGATACTGAAAGAAAATGGTGATGTTTTGACCATGGAGGGTAAGTTGAGCCTCACCAATTACTCCGATAAGGAGATGCACGTCATCATCACCAAAGAAGTGTCCGGCACCCCGCTGAGCGCGAGCGATGCCGCTGCCACCACTTGCTCCCCGAATTATTATAAGAACCCTGATGGCCGGTTTGTATGGGAAGTTTGCGTGCAACCCGGTGAAACGAAAACAGTGACTTACCAATACAGCCATAAGGAGTAAATTGACCGTAATTGTCCGACTTACAGGTGAACTTTGGGGTTGCATTTCCCCCACTGTGTGTGGCTTTTGCTCTGCACAGTGGGGGATTTGTTGGTGGTATAATGCTTATGCTTGTGAGGCGAACTCTAAGGCAGAGCCCTCGGCATCAATTCTGTTCACCAGCTCAAACAGGTTAAGCCCGGCGATGTCTTCTTGCTCGGTAAAGTGCAAAAACGCCTCCAGTGCGTCGGATAATACAGCGGTGCGGTTGTCGCACTCAAGGGTGTTCATGGCGGACTCCAGGCGGCTCATCTGAGCCTCGGAACAACGAAATGTGATGGATTTAAGCTTCATGGCTCCCCCAGATTAACATGTTGTGCCGCTTCTTCAAGTAAAGTTGGATGTATATCTCTAATTCATATAGAAATAGTATATAAATTATAGTAATATGCCCCTGCCATGAAAACCATACGCAACATCACCCGATTCACCTATGAGTTCACCTCCTTCCAAGGCTGGCGTGTCACCTTGTGCCGTAACCAGATGCATTTTACCCGCTATTTTTCGGACAAGCAGTTTGGCGGCGAGCAAGAGTCTTTGGCGGCGGCTCTTGCCACCAGAGAAAAAGTGCTGGCAGCCCTGCGGCGCTACCCGAATGACCCTGCACGCGCTTTTGACGAGTGCAGGGAGGATGCCCCGGCAAGCCTTTACCCCAAGGGGTTGCGCCCCCGCAAGGGCAGTGCTGCATAAGTGCTTTCTTGTTTCGTAAGCTGTAAGCGTTCAAAGGGAAATCCCGATTTGCCGTATCAAATCGGGATTTCCTTGACTTTTCTCTAACTTTACGCTAACATGCACGCATGCAAACGCGTGTGATGGAGGTAGACCCGCTGGAGGACTGCCGCAAAGTGTACAAGGAAGCCGCCGCAGTATTGGCCGAGGGTGGCTTGGTAGCAATCCCCACGGAAACCGTGTACGGGCTTGGCGCAGATGCCCTGAATACGGCAGCTGTGGCAGAGGTGTTCTCCGTGAAAGACCGCCCGAGCTTTGACCCGCTCATTTGCCATTTTGCCAATGCAAAAGGTATTAAGGATTATACGGATGTGCCTGCCGAGCTGCAGGATATGGTCGATAAATTGGCCAAAGAATTTTGGCCTGGCCCCATGACCTTGGTGCTGCCGCGCAAACCGATTATACCTGATATTGTGACCAGTGGCTTGCCTACGGTGGCATGCCGCGTGCCGAGCCATGAGGTGATGCGTGGTGTGGCGCGTGCATTGGGGCGCCCCATAGCTGCCCCCAGTGCCAACAAGTTCGGCCATATATCCCCCACTAGTGCCGGGGCTGTGATGAAGGAGCTCGGTGGGGCAATTCCGCTCATTTTGGATGCCGGAGCATGCTCCGAGGGCTTGGAGAGCACTATTTTAATGCCCTGTTTGGATGAAAAAGGTAAGCCTGCCGTGCGTTTGTTGAGAGAGGGTCCCATTACCCGCGAAAAACTGCGTGGTATTTGCCGTGTGCTTAAACCCGGTAAAGGCAAAACGGCGGCAGAAGAAGCCCTGCCCAATGCACCCGGTCAACTCAAGAGCCATTATGCACCATGTAAGCCGTTGATTTTGTGGAACCCGAAAGAGGAGTTTACCCCGCAGGAGGGCGTAGCCTACGGGCTCATTACCTATGAGGGGGATTCCCCCTTGGCAGCGCAGGATTGCTGGGTGGAGACCATGCCGCTTTCCCCCGGTAGCGGGCGATTGGCAGAGGCTGCCGTGCGCCTTTTTGCCGTGATGCGCGCTATGGATGAAAATGAGGCGGTGCAGGTGATTGTTGCAGAGGCGTTGCCGGAAACCGGCTTGGGTTGTGCCATGATGGACCGCCTGCGCCGTGCATCTGCCAAGCGTGGTGAATAAATGCAGCGTATGAAGCGTTTTTTTCAAAAGCTTACCGTGGGGATTGTGCTGCGTGTGGTGCATGCAGCCCTGGTTGAATTGAAAGCGCAGGATACTCGCGTGGCAGAGGAGTTTGCTCGCATGCCCGAGGGGCTCAGCTACTCCATCTACACCGGGCATAACGGCCCCGTTTTGCATGTAATATGGCAGGGCGGCAAGCTGCGCCGTGTGCGCAGTCTGCAAAAAGCCGGCTGTACCCTGCATATCAAATCCATGCCGCTTTCATTCCGCCTTTTCACGGGGCAAATGGGCCTGGCTCAGGCATACGCCGCACACGCTTTTACCATGGCGGGGGAGGTTGCGGATGTCATGCGCTTGGCGCGTTTGGTTAACATTGTGGAGTCTTACCTGTTCCCCAACATCATTAATCGCCGTATCATGACGGATATACCCGCCCCGCAGCTGTGCTTTTTGCGTACCTATGCACGCATAGCATGGGGATTCCTCACCTTTAAATATCGTATTTCTGCCTAATATATACCTATGTCGTACTTTGAATTTCAGAATGCCGTAAAATTGTTGTGCGGGGAGCTTGCTCTGGAGCGCATACCCAATGAGCTGCAACACCTTAATGCCAAACGCCCGCTGGTGTTGTCTGATGCTGTGCTGGCAAAAATCGGCACCATGGCACAGGTAACCTCTGCCATGGAGGCAGAGGGCGTTACCCCGGCTGCCTGTTTTACCGATATCCCCGTGGATTCCTCGCTGGCTGTGGTGAATAAAATTGCCGCATTTTATCGGGAGCAAGATTGTGACTCCATTGTTGCCATTGGGGGTGGCTCTGTGATTGATACCGCAAAGGGGGTGCGTTTGGTGCTCTCTCAAGATACGGATGATATTTTCTCCATCAGCGGTTTAGAGAATGTAACCAACGGCAGGCATATTCCTTTTGTTGTGGTGCCCACCACCGCCGGTACGGGCTCTGAGTGTACGGGGGTGGCCGTTATTAAAAATGATGAAAACGGGGTGAAAATGGAGTTCCTTTCTCCCTTTGTAGAGCCCGATGTTGCCGTGATAGACCCGCGCATGACAGAGGGGCTGCCACCCAAGGCAACCGCCTCCACGGGTATGGATGCTCTTTGCCATGCGGTAGAGGCCTGCACTTGCCTGCAAGCTAACCCCCTGAGCACGGCATACGGCACGGCTGCCATTCGCTTGATTGCTCAAAACCTTGAAACGGCAACCGTGAACGGCAAAAACCGTGAGGCAAGGTTCAACATGGCCTTGGCCTCCACCATGGCCGGTATTGCTTTCTCCAATTCTATGGTGGGTGCCGTGCATGCCATAGGCCATGCGTTGGGTGGTGTTTGCGGGGTGCCGCATGCCGTTGCCATGACTATTTTGTTGCCGCATGTGATGCGTTATAACCTGAGCCACAGTGCAGGGGATTATGCCGCCCTGTTGCCGTGGCTTGTGGGTATGGATGCCGCCATGGCTACCCCTGCCGATAAGCGTGCAGAGGCGGCTATTGAGGCGATTGAGGCCTTGGGTACCAAGCTGAATGCCGCTTGTGGCTTGCCCCTTACCCTTAGTGCTGCCGGGGTGAGCAAAGACTCTTTTGCCAAGGTGGCTGAGTTTGCCGTGAATGACGGGGCCCTCATTGTAAACCCCCGTGCCGCTACTGTAGAGCAGGTTGTGGAAATACTTAACGCAGCGTTCTGATGATGAATAATATAGCCAATATCCAACGCCGTTTTTTTAATACGCACGCCACGCGCAACGTCAAGTTCCGCCGCGAGGCCCTCAAAAAGCTGCGCTCCGCCCTCAAGGCGTGGGAGCCCCGCATTTGCGAGGCCTTGCAAAGGGACCTCGGTAAATGCGCCATGGAGACCTTCATGACGGAGATTGGCATGGTGACATCCTCTCTCAATCACACCATCAGCAACTTACGCCGTTGGAGCAAGCCCCGCCGTGTCCATACGCCCTTGGCTCAGTTCCCCTCTGTGAGCCGTGTTGTGCCGGATCCCTACGGCGTGGCTCTTATCATGAGCCCGTGGAATTACCCCGTGTTACTGTGTCTGGACCCGCTTGTGGCCGCTATTTCTGCCGGTAACTGCTGTGTGGTTAAGCCCTCTTCCATGACCCCTGCCACCTCTGCCGTGTTGGCGGAGATGTTGAGCAGCCTGTACCCCAAGGAATATGTGCATGTGGTGCTTGGTGGGAGAGACTCTACCGGGGTGCTCTTGGAGCAAAAGTTTGACTACATCTTCTTTACCGGCAGCCCGACGGTGGGGCATATTATCATGGATGCCGCGGCACGCCACCTTACCCCCGTTACGCTGGAGCTTGGGGGTAAAAGCCCCTGTATTGTAGATGCCACCGCCAATTTGCGTGTAGCTGCGCGCCGCATTGCGTTTGGCAAAATCCTGAATGCCGGTCAAACCTGCGTGGCCCCGGATTACCTCTTTATTCACCACAGCGTGAAGGCTGCCTTTGTGGAGGAGTACCGCAAGGCCGTTAAAGAAATGTTGGGAGAAGAACCGCTTAAAAACGAGGAGTTTACCCACATTATCTGCAAGCGACATTTCGACCGCCTGATGGAGCTTATGCAAGATGCCACCCCTGTGGTTGGCGGCAAGGGAGACCCCGCCTCCCTGCGCATTGAACCCACGGTGTTGGACGCTGTTTCTCCCTCCTCCGCCTCTATGCAGCAGGAAATCTTCGGCCCGGTGCTCCCCATCCTCACCTGGGATACGTGGGAGGAGGTAGAGCAGTTTGTGCTCAGTCGCCCCCGCCCGCTGGCTTCTTATCTTTTCAGCACGGATTCCGCTACAAAACAGCGCTTCTCGCACCATCTTTCCTTTGGTGGTGGGTGCATCAATGATACCATCATTCACCTTGCCGTGCATGGGCTTCCCTTTGGCGGTATTGGTGATAGCGGTATGGGCTCTTACCATGGCAAGGCCGGTTTTGATACTTTTACCCACTATAAATCCGTGCTTTCCAAAGCCAATTGGCTTGACCTGCCGTTCCGTTATCATCCGTATTCAAAATTTGCAGAAAAAATATTGCGCTTCTTCCTGCGCTGATGTTTTTACTGTGTGAACGAAGTGAACTTATTTTGAAAGAGAATAGTCAGTGTGAGCGCAGCGAGCCTATTTTAAGGGTTCGCGAAGCTCACATGGATGGCTGATTACGTAAGCCTCGCTCATTATTATGAAGAATGCCAATTTATGTCTTGGCAAAGGAGGGCAAAAGATGTATAATTCATGCGTGAAGTGGTTTCTTATTATTCCTCTCCTGTTCTTTCAGTTTGGCCTGCTTGGTGCGCTGGAGGTTGAAGCAAGGTATACGCATGGTACATTCTACAAGGGTGTGACCCATCAGCCTGTTTTACAGCTCAAACTCACCGGTGAACCCGGGGAAAAGGTGACATCTCTGAGCTTTACGTCGGGAGAAACGCTGAGTGTCTCTGCCATCAAAACCGTGCGTTTGGGAACAACTCGTGGGTGGAACGGCTTTACCGTTAATACCAACAAGTTGGTAGAACAGCAGGCCTCCGGGCGTTTTAGTAAGGGGAAAATCAATTTTAAAAAGGAGTTTGTTTTAGGGGATGGACCGCTCTACCTTTGGCTTTATTATGATATTGACAAGAGTGCCAAATATAATGCCAAGATTGACGCTGTGTGCACCGCTGTAGAAACGGCAGATGGCAAGGTGATTACCCCCGAAGTAGTGCTGGCAGAGGGCATAAAAGAGCGTGTGATTGCCCGCGTGTACCCGTTCCCTTACCGCATTGTTCCCTATTACCGCCCGCGTTGGGTTAAGGGGTGGGGTAATGCAGAAAAAGCCGTTCACCTTACCCCGGCTCACTTTAACCTTTTTACGGATATTGTCCACTTTGCCTATAGTGTAACGGCAGACGGAAATATCAGCTACCAGTGGGCCGGTGGCGGTATTGATGATAAAACCGTAGCAGATGGTGCCTTAAAAGAAATCAAGCGTTTGCATGCCGAGTCAAAATCCCGAGCCAGACTCATTGCCGGGTTCGGGCATATCGATGGCCCTATGACCACTGCCGTGGCAGACCCCTACACGCGCCGTACCTTGGCTCATAATATGGCTCAATGGGCTATTACGCGTGGTTATCAGGGCATTGATATTGATTGGGAGTACCCGGACTCTTGGGAGCAGTGGACAAATTTGGGCTACTTTATTGCAGACTTGCGAGAGGAGCTCTCCGGCTCCGGTATCTCCATCAGCATCGCGGCCTCTGTCGGCTACAAGGTGCCTAACTACTGGACTACGGATCAGCTGGACTTCATCATGACCATGTCGTATGATGATTTAACGCCGGAGAACCATGCCTCCATGCGTCTGTTTCAGCGAGATGCCGGTATTTGTCAGAATAAATTCCACATGCCCAAGCCTAAAATTGTACTTGGCTTACCCTTTTACAGTAATGAGCAGGGCAAGCTCACCTCTCAGTTCGGTTATGCCAGTGTATATGGGTGGAACCCGCGTATGAAGCCCGATGAAAATAGCTGTCGCCTTAAAAAAGATGATGGTTCGCAGGGGCCTATGCACACCTTTAACGGCCCCACTCTTATATCAGAGAAATGCCGGTGGGCCAAAGACAACAAGTACGGCGGTGTGATGATTTGGGCTTATGAAACCGACTTGCCCCTCAAACACAAGGCTTCCCTGAGCCGCGCTATGTATAAAATACTGCGCCAACCCAAGAAAAAAAAGTAGGGTGATTTTAACTTTTACGCGGTTCATTGCTATAATCATTGGCAAGTCAAATTAGAATTTTGGCCGCCGTGGACGACCAAAATTTGAATTTTTGGTCGCCGCAGACGGCCAAAATAAAAAAAATACGGGCTGTAATCGTGTAAAACGCAGCCGTTGGCAGCAGAGTAGTACACAATAAATTCATCCATCGTATTTCGGGGGTAGCATTTCTGCTTGACATTTTGCTGAGCTTCAGGCACTCTTACCGCGCAATGAATAACACTGTACTCATTATCGGAGCTGGTGGTGTGGGTCATGTAGTGGCTCACAAGTGCGCCCAGATGGCAGATGTCTACAAAAACATCCATCTGGCTTCCCGTACCAAGAGCAAGTGCGATGCCATAGCGGCAGATGTACTTGCCCGCAGCGGTGTGCAGATTACCACGCATGCAGTGGATGCCGACAATGTGCCCGCCACGGTTGCCCTTATTAAGGAGGTTCAGCCCGATCTCGTGCTCAATGTGGCGCTGCCCTACCAGGATCTTCCCCTGATGGATGCCTGCTTAGAGGCCGGTGTAAACTACCTTGACACTGCCAATTATGAGCCCCGAGACGTTGCTAAGTTTGAGTACAGCTGGCAGTGGGCATATCAGGATCGCTTCAAGAATGCCGGCCTTTATGCGCTGCTCGGCTCCGGGTTTGACCCCGGTGTTACCAATGTGTACACCGCCTGGGCTCTTAAGCACCACTTTGATGAAATTGAGTACCTCGATATCATCGACGTTAACGGGGGCGACCACGGCCAAGCCTTTGCTACCAATTTCAACCCCGAGATTAACATCCGTGAGGTAACGGCCCCTTGCCGCCACTGGGAGAACGGCGATTTCCAAGAGACTGCCGCCATGAGCATGCACCAGCCGTTCTCTTGCCCGGACGGTGTTGGCACTTATGAGATTTACCGCATGTACCATGAGGAGATGGAGTCCCTGGTTAAGCACATACCCACCATCAAACGTGCCCAGTTCTGGATGAGTTTCTCCCCCAACTACATCAACCACCTCACCGTTCTCAAAAACGTGGGTATGACCCGCATTGACCCCGTTGTTTACAACGGCGTGGAGATTGTGCCCCTGCAGTTCCTCAAGGCCGTGTTGCCCGACCCCGGCGACCTCGGTAAAACAACCCATGGCCGCACCTGCATCGGCTGCGTTATCCAGGGTAAGAAGGACGGCAAGTACAAGGCTGTTTACATCTACAACATCTGCGACCACGAGGAGTGTTTCCGTGAGGTAGGCTCTCAGGCCATCTCCTACACCACGGGGGTTCCTGCTGCCATTGGCGGCCGCCTCATCCTCTCCGGCGTTTGGGGAGGGCAGGGTGTCTTCAATATGGAGCAAAACGACCCCGATCCCTTCATGGATGCCCTCAACCAATACGGCCTCCCCTGGAACTGTATCGAACTCACCGAGGAGCAGGCCAAGGCCCTTCGCGTTGCTGAGTAATTTTACAGTTCATCTTCTTGTTCCGCCCGTTATCGCGTTTATCGCTTTAACGGGCGTTTCTTTATATTGAGGGGGAAATTGCTTCTTCTTGACATTCATATTGAATCTGTTATAATTGTGGCACAAGGTATGGATTTAAATTTTGACTTATCGTTAGCAGCCGCATATACCTCCAAACGACAACGCAATAGAGTGCTGACGGAGGCTTGGATGGCGCAGAACGCGTATTGCCCGTCATGTGGTGAATCCGTGAGTCAACATATACCTAATAAACCCGTGGCAGATTTTTATTGTCCGAGATGTTCGGAAGATTATGAATTAAAAAGTAAAGTAGGTGTTTATACGAACTCGGCAATAGATGGTGCTTATCATACAATGATTCAGCGAATTAACAGTGATACGGCACCGTCATTTTTCTTTTTATCTCACAATGGAAAAAGGGTTCATTCTCTTTTTGTAACGCCTGCGTGTTTTTTGTCAGATTCTGTTATTATCAAAAGGAAACCGACCAAGGTCAAGGGTCGCACGAATCTTTGGATTGGTTGTAGTATAGACTTGAGAGGCATACCGGAGAGCGGCAGAATCTATTATGTTCGTAATGGAGAGGAGTGCTCCCGCCAAGAGGTGGTGGACCATTATGCTGCATCTGCTTTTTTACGCACAACAGAGATTAAAGCGGGCTTACGAGGGTGGTTGCTGGATGTTCTATGTTGCATCGAACGATTAAAACGAAAAACATTTTCGTTGGCGGATGTTTATCGTTTTGAAAATTATCTTTCAGCAAAGCATCCGCATAATCGAAATGTACAGGCAAAGATACGCCAACAGTTGCAATTGTTGAGGGATATGGGGTATTTGCGCTTTAACGGCAGGGGTAATTATGAGTTAATGTCATAAGCCATAGAAGTTTGGATACAAATAAACATCAGAGAAGAAACACATGAAGAAGGTGGAAGATCGTTTGCAAACGTATATCATGCAGGGCATGATGGGGGATGAAGAGGCGCGGGATTTGGCCATACAGCTGTGTTACCTCGGGGAAGGTGAATTGCCGGCCATTTGTGAGCAATGGTTGTATAGCAATGCGCTGCAGGGGGATATGCGTAGCCGTTTGATGTACTGTGACTTGGCCGCGGTCGGAAGGATTAAGGGGGCTCATTGGGGGGTGGTAGAGCAGTGGGCACGCGAAATTGTGAAAGATTCTCCCGCAAAAGGATATTATATATTAGCGGGGGTGTATAGTGAAAAAGACAGTGTTTTAGCCAATGAGGAGAAGATGGTGGAGTGTCTGAAGGCAGCTGCTGCGGCAGGGAATACGTACGCCGCTTTATGGTTGGCGGAGTATTATTGGTATGATGCCCCGGATACAGTGTCGGCCAAGCAGGTGCGCGCTTTGCTGGAGAAGGGGTTGACTTTGGCGGTGGAGGACCGCCCGTATTCCTTGTTGATTGACGTGTGTGACAGCATGGATGATTTAGAGGCATCCATGCGCTACCTGAAGCGTTGGGTCAAGGATGAGCCGAAAGCTTTGGAGCCGTGCATGCGAGTAGCATTCCGCTATTGGCGTGGAAAAGGCGTGCGTAAAAATGAGGAATTGGCACTCAAATATTTTGAAAAGGGGGCCTACCTCGGGGATGATGATGCCATGTTTTATGTAGGCTTTTTTAACCAGATTGGTACGGGGTGCCGCCGTAATATCAAGCGGGCAGTGGAGTATTACGTGCGCGCTGTGGATGCCGGAAATGCCCGGGCTTGCGAGGCGTTGGGGGCTATGTACTGCAATGGGAACGGCGTGAAACAAGATATAGCACGTGGTTTGCAGTATCTGGAGCTGGGGGCAGAGCGGGGGGAGTGCCTGAGCTGTGTCAATTTGGCGGATATGTATTACCATGGCAGAGGCGTTGAGCAGGATATAACGCACGCGGCCGAGATGCTGGATAAAGCTGTGCAATGTTTGGAGGAAGATGACGAGGTGTCTCGCGAGGCCTTGGCAGACCTGCGGGAGATAGTTGAGGCTAATGGATGGCCGACGACAGCGTGCAAGGTTCCGCTTGTTACGGAGGAAGAGATGCTGCAAGCCATTCAAAAGAATGATTTTGATGATGTTTCATACAGGACATTAAGAAACATGATTGATGAGCCCTGCAACCCGGAGGTGATGCACCATGCTTGGTTTTTGATGCAGATTAGGGTGCTGACGGAGCTTCGCTTGAGAAATTATATTGATGTGTTGAGAGATTATGCGGAGTCTCATGCGGAGCTGGCCGTGATGGTGGGTGATATGTATTACCACCGTGTGGGTGTTAAGCGCAATGCGGCGTCTGCCATGTTGTTCTACCGCAAGGCGTTGGAGAATGGTAAGCAAGCCGCTGCATATCTGCGTATTGTGCTCGGTTTGCATGAGAATGTGCTTAAAGGCGGGCGAGAGGCTGTGCCCCAATGGCTGGCAGTGGTGCCGGCGGAGGGGGCAGACCTGGCTGCGGTATGGTATATGATGGGCCTGTTGTACAGCGTTGGCTTGTATGTGGAGGCCTCTGCCGACAGAGCGGCGGAGCTGTTTGCCAAAGCGGCAGATGCCGGCTTTAAGGGTGACCCTGCGGCAGATTTGGAGCACTGGCAGTGCGGGGCTAAATCCCTGCGGGATTGCGTTTTGCCGGAGAAGAATTGGTAACGCCGGGAGCACCCGGGGTAAATAAAAAAGAATATTACATTTTTGTGCAGGGGAGGCGTCCCCTATGAGATAAAAAGCAAAACCGCTGTGTCTTGGAGAAGGCACAGCGGTTAAAAATGTAGTATAGGCTGTTTTACAGGTTGCCCGTGAGGAGGGGCCAGGTGCCCAGGGCAATGAGCAAGATGACACAAGCGGTCATGACACCAGCCGTTACCATGGGGATGCACAGGGGCTTATCCTCTGCCTGGGGTTTCTCCCAGTACATTTCACGGATAACTTTGAAGTAGTAGTAGAAGCCTGCTGCGGCACCGATAATCATGATGATGAGGAGCGTGGTGAACCAGCAGCTCATATCCTCAAGTGCGTAGGCGCTGACCAAGGCGCAGAAGGAGTCGAACTTCACAATGAAGCCGTAGGTAAGCGGCACACCTGCCAAGGAGGCAAAGGCTACGGTGATGAGGAAGGCAATGACGGGGTTGGTTTTGCCCAGGGCGCGGAAGGCGGAGATTTCCTCGCTGCCGCGCTGGGTGCGTACCATGGCAATGGCGTAGAATGCAGCCATGGTGGCGAGCAGGTAAGCGGTGAGGTAGCTTGCTACCTGGGCCTGAGCCTCTGCCCCCGTGCCGTTGATGAGGAATACCATGATGAAACCGGCCTGTGCGATGGAGGAGTAACCCAGCAAACGCTTGGCGTTGGTTTGACCAATGGCCCCTAAGTTACCGATGAGCAGGGTGATGGCGGTGAGGATCACCAAGCACTGCAGCATGGGTACAAGTTGCATATCCGCAAACGGGGCTAAGAGCATGCACAATACGGCAAAACCGGCGGTCTTGGAGGCTACTGCCAGGAAGGCAGATACCGGGGTGGGGGCTCCCTGGTACACATCCGGAATCCAGATGTGCATGGGGGCGGTGCCGGTCTTGAAGAAGGCACCGGCCAGCAACAGAGCCATGGCCAGCATGAAGCCCACGCTCATGGCGGGATCTGCGGCAAAGAAAACGTGGTATACCACGGCGGCATCCAGCAGGAAGGTGCCGGTCATGCCATAGTACCATGCTGCACCGAATACCAACAAACCCGTGCTCATGGCACCGAGGATGAGGTATTTGACACCGGCCTCAATGGAGCCTTGGTTGCGGCGGAAATAGCCTGCCAGCACGTAAGAGCTGAGGGTGACTACCTCTAAGCTCACAAAGAGCATGATGATGTCCTTTGCCTGGGTGAGGGCACAGATGCCGGCGCAGGCGATAAGGGGCAGGGCATACAGCTCTGAGGAGCCCTCCTCACTGTCGGAGCCGGAAACGGCCTCGCAGGTAATCTTGCGGTAGTCGTATGCCAACAGAATGGTAAGGGCTGTGGCAATGACCGCCAGCATGCGGAACTGACTGAGCTCTGCCTCACCGTTCATGAAGAATGCGGCTGCTACGGCTCCCGCTGCCCCGAAGAGCGCGTAGAAGCTCTTGGGAAGCTTGGGCAGGAAGCAGTCGGCCATCAGAATGAGGGTGGCCAGACCCACCAGTGTGAATTCCGGGATAAATTGTGCCCAGGTGTAGGTGGCTGAAATCATAGATGTTTCCATAATATTCTTTTAACGGTGGGTTCAGAGAACAATGAAGGGGAAGATACCGAAGACGACGATGAAGAGGGCGAGGAAAGCCGCGGCGAGTTTATCTGTGCAGCTCAGGCCGGTGGCGCGTTCGGAGGCGAGCCCGGTTTCACCCTCAAAGATACGGCGGAACGCGCGCAGCATATACACGGCGCTGATGACTAAGCCCCACAGGGCAAAGACTGTTGCCAACTGCACGGGGCCAAGCCCGCCGAACCAGCCGGAGATGGTGTTGAGCATGCCGCACTCAAATTGCGGCTCACCCCAGGTCCACCCCTGGAAGCAGGATACGAATACCGTGAACTCACCGGCAAAGTTTGCCAACAGAGGCAGGCCGATGGAAGCCAAGCCGGCCAAGCCGAAGAGGAAACCCAACCACGGCAGTTTGTTGGCTAAGCCGCCCATGGAGTCCATCTCAAGCGTGCGGGTTTGGCTTTCAATTTGCCCGTTGAGCAAGAAGAGCAGGGCAATGGTGAGCCCATGTGCCAGCATTAATACGGCAGCACCCTTGAAGGCAAGCTCGTTGTCACCACCCAAGGCTACATAGGCTGCAAAGGCCAGGAAGATGTAGCCCATGTGCATGACGGAGGAGTTACCCAGCATGTCATCCAAGCGGGTTTGGGCTACGGTGACATAGCCTACCCACAGCACGTTGCCCAGCAAGAGCACCAGTAACACGTTGTTCCAGCAGCCGAAGAACTCTGCACAGGCGGGGCCGAAAGCCCATGCCAGTGTGAACAGACCGTATAAACCGAACTTCTTGAGCACGCCGGCATGCAACATGGCAATGGGCGTGGGGGCACTGGCGTATGCCGGGGCTGCCCAGCTGTGGAAGGGGAAGAGTGATACCAAAGTGCCGAACCCGGCCAGCAATAAACCGGCGGTCATGCAACCCGTGGGTACGGTGCCGGCATCTACTGCGGCTTTCATGGCGGTGAAGCTCCATGCCCCCATTTGGCTGCACAGCAACAACAAGCCTGCCAGCAATACCATGGAGGCCAAGCCCAGGTATACCGTGGCGGTCCAGGCTACGGTGCGGCGGTCGCCGCGTCCATAGTAACCAATCATCACGAAGGTGGGGATGAGGGCCAACTCATGGAATGCGTAGAAGGAGATGATGTTGTCGGACAAGAATGCGCCGATGGCACCGGTGGAGAGAAGCAGGGCAGAGATGCTCCAGCTGCGCTCTGCCTCCTTGTTGGGGGCCTTGAGGCCGAGGATGGCCCCGAAGGTAACCAGCACGGAGAGTGTAAGCATGATGCGGCTGAGCGGTAAGCTCAGGGTGAATTGCAGGTCATGCCCGGCAAAGGTGCTCCAGCAGGCGCAGCTTGCGCAGTCCTCGCACAGTGTGGTGCTGATGACGGCCCACAATCCCATTATCAGTGTGAAGGTGGCACTTGCCATGGCCGTGAGGCGAGCCGGTGCCTTGACCAGCCCGATGAGGGCGGCTGCAATCACAGGTACTAATATAAGCCAGATAAGCATTGTCGTAAAATCAGGTTAAAGTGAATGGAATGTGAAGGCGAGTATGAACATGATGAAGAGTACACCCAAGCCGATAACCAGGGAGTAGGCACGCAGGGAGCCACCCTGTATCCAGCTGAGCAGTATACCGAATCGCCCGATGAGCCATGAGGTGCCTTGTACGCAGATGCCGCGTATCAAGGTGGTGTCAATGAACTCCAGAATACGGGTGCCGCAGTCTTGCACCAGGCCAATGAGCCCCTTGTCGTAGAACTTGTCGATGTACATGCGCTCACGCAGGGCGGTGGAGAGGGCGTTGCCGGCCATGGGATCCGTACTGCGCTTGCCGCAGCCGTATACCAGCCAAGCCAAAGCCAAGCCCAGTACCAGAGAGCCCATGCTTACATAGAAGGGCAAGCCCGGCTCAAAACCATGTGCATGGAATCCCTCAAACGGTACCAGGGAGTCTGCCACGAAACCATAGCCGGAGATAACGGCCATGATAGCCAAGATGATGAGCGGCAGGCTCATGGTGAAGCTCTTTTCCGTGGCGTGCTCTGCACCGTGTGCGCGGGCGTTGCCCAAGAAAGCGACAAGGCACAGGCGAGCCATGTAGAATGTGGTGAGGGCTGCTACACCGGCACCTACCCAGAAGAAGACGGGGCTCTTGGCCAGCGCGGCATCCAAGATAAGTTCCTTGGAGAAGAAGCCGGAGAAACCGGGGATGGCGATAAGGGCGAATGTACCCATCAGGAAGCATACGGTGGTGATGGGCATCTTCTTGGCCAAACCACCCATTTTCCAGATGTCTTGCTCGTGGTGGCAACCTACGATGATGGCACCGGCCCCCAAGAAGAGCAGGGCTTTGAACCAAGCGTGCGTGTACAGGTGGAACATGGCGGCCTCACCTGCCAACAGCCCCACGGCCATGACCATGTAGCCCAGCTGAGATAAGGTGGAGTATGCCAGCACGCGCTTGATGTCGTCTTGCTGCACGGCCATGAGGGCTGCCAATACTGCCGTAATGGCACCCACGCTTGCTATGACGGTGCAGGCGGTGTCTGTAAAGGCGGCTTCACCCATGCTTACTTGCAGGCGTACCAGCATGTATACACCGGCGGCCACCATGGTGGCCGCGTGGATGAGTGCGGATACCGGGGTGGGGCCTTCCATGGCGTCCGGCAGCCATACATGCAGCGGGAATTGGGCGGATTTACCGACCGCACCGCAGAACAGGCACAGTACCGTGGCGGTGAGTACGGCGGCGGGTATGCCGGCGGTGGCTGCACTCATCTCAGAGAAGGTGAGGGTGCCGAATACGGCCATGGTCAACAGAATACCGATGAGGAAACCGAAGTCGCCCACACGGTTGGTGATAAAGGCCTTCTTGGCGGCATCGGCTGCGCTCTCTTTGTTGAACCAGTGCCCGATGAGCAGGTAGGAGGAGAACCCCACCATTTCCCAACCGATGAAGGTCATGGCCAAGTTGTCAGCCATCACAATCATGGTCATGCTGAACATGAAGATGCTCAGCCCCGCAAAGTAGCGGCTCTTGTTGGAGGGGTCACCCTTCATGTAACCAATGGAGAAGATGTGTACCAGCAGGCCGATGCCGGTTACTACCAGCATCATACGCATGGCCAGCGGGTCCATCAGCAAACCGAGGCTCAGGGAGGGCATGCCCTCTGTGGAGATGGGCATCCAGGTGTAAATATCGGGCGTAGCGGCGGGCAGTGCGCCGGATAAATAGGCTACGCACAGTCCGAAGGTGCCGAGGGCGGACAAGATGGAGAGTGTTGCTGCACAGCAAGCACACTTGCGGAAGCACAGCCAGTTGATGGCTGCCACTGCCAACGGCAACAGAAGGAATAACCAGGGAAGATTCTGTATCATATTGCTTGAGCCTTGGGGTTAGTCTTTCAGGGTGGTGATAGCCGTGCTCTCTACCGACTTGCGGGCGCGGAACATGGCAACGATAAGGGCAAGGCCAATGGCGACTTCTGCTGCCGCTATGGCTACGATAAACAGGGACAGTACCTGCGGGTCATACACGGGTACACCCTCTGTGCCTTGGGCACGGGAGAAGGCTACCAGCGATATGTTGGCGGCACTGAGCATCATCTCAAGGCACATGAATACCACGATGATGTTTTTGCGAATGAGTACGCCCGCCAACCCGATGGAGAACAGGATGCCGGAGAGTATCAGATAATGAGCTAAAGGTGTCATGGTGATGTGTCTTGTGGTTAGTCTTTACGAATCTTGCGACCCAGGGCAACGGCACCTACCGTACCCGCCAGCAACGCAAAGCTGAGGATGACAAAGGGAATGTTGTATTGAGAGAACAGGGTGGCTCCCAAGGTTTTGACGTCGGCATTGTCCTCTGCCAGCTGCGGAAGCGCCCCGCCGGAGAGCTCGCCCTCCGGGGCGGTTGCCGCAGCCTCGGGCTTGCAATCCTCACAACACAGGGCTTTCACCGGGCAAACACCATCCGTAGCACCCGGCAATAGCAGGGCGGCTTTGGTGACCATGCCGGCAAATACACCGGCTATCACAACGCCGATGATGGCGCGCGGCAGGTTGGAGAGGTTGGCCTCCTCGCTCTTGACATCGAGCATCATGACCACGAAGAGGAAGAGTACCAGAATCGCACCCGCGTAGACGATGATTTGTACGATGCCCAGGAACTGAGCCCCCATGCCGAAGTATACGGCTGCTGTGGAGGCAAAGCTCACGGCCATGCACATGGCGGAGTTTACGGGGTTGCGGGAGGCTACCACGCCAAAGGCGCTCAGCACGGCGATGGTGGCGAACAAGTAAAACAAGATGGATGATATAGCTGCGTCCATAATCGTATGTTTTTATTTGTGTTGGTTCCACTTGTTTACAAGCCCCTTGCGGGTGCCGCCGAGCTTGTAGAGGGTTTCTTTGTTGCGGATGGCATCCTTGCGATCCGTGGGGGTGATGAGGTACTCTTTGGAGAGGAAGATAGCCTGCTCCGGGCATGCCTCTTGGCACATGCCGCAGTAGATGCAGCGCAGCATGTCGATTTCGAACTCGGCCGGGGCTTTCTCCTGTTTTTGGCAAGAGGCATCGGGGCTGACGGCTCCGGGGGTAATCTTGATGGCTCGTGCCGGGCAGATGAACTCGCAGAGCTGGCAAGATACGCAACGCTCGCGACCATCCTCACCGCGTACCAGTGTGGGGGCACCACGGTAGTAGTCGGGCAAGTTGGCATCCCAACGCTGCTCGGGGAAAGGCATACAGGCACCTACGCCCTTACCGTTGAATGCCTTTTTACTGCGGCTCTTGCCCATGAGGGAGAGCACCAAGTGCTTGAAGGTAATGGCAAGCCCCTTGACCAACTCCACAACATAAATCTTGTCGAGTATGGAGAACTTGGGGCGCTTAACGGGAATGTAAGACATAGCTTGAAATCCTTGGGGTGTTTAGTTGATGAAGTAGATGATGGCGGCTGTCAGGAAGATGTTGGCTACGGTGACTTCCAGGAAGACGAGCCAGCCGAGTTTCATCACCTGATCCCAGCGGAAGCGCGGCAGGGTCCAGCGCACCCACACGAAGAAGAAGATGAAGGCAACCAGCTTGATGAGGAACATGACAAACTGGCAAATAACGGCAAACCAGTCGCACCAGTTGTGCAGGGCGGCATCTGCCCCGAACCCGATGGACCAACCACCCAGGAAGAGGGTGACCACCAAGGCCGAGCCGATAACCATGGCTGCATATTCACCCATGAAGAAGGAGGCAAACTTCATGGAGGAGTACTCGGAGTGGTAACCGCCTACAAGGTCGGTCTCACACTCGGCCATATCGAAGGGTGTGCGGTTGGCCTCTGCAAAGACACAGGTTACGAATACCACGAAGCTGATGAGCATGGGCAGCATCATGAACCAACGCTCCCAAGTGAGCCCCTCGCCCCACAGGGGCAGCAGGGTCCAGCCGTTGTCGGCCTGGTATTGTACGATGCTCTGCAGGTTGAGCGTGCCGAACATCATGAGCAGCGGGATGATGGAAAGCCCCATTGCTACCTCATAAGAGATGAGCTGTGCCGTGGCTCGCAGACCGCCCAGGAACGGATACTTGGAGTTAGAGCTCCAGCCGGCCAGCGTTAAGCCGTATACGGAAAGTCCGGAGATGGCAAATATCCACAACGGGCCGATGCCCAAGTTGGCTACGCACATGTTCACGTCTCCCAGCGGGGTGCTGAACCCGGAGGCAAAGGGAATAACGGCGGCTGCTACCAGCGGCGGCCCCAATACCAACATGGGGGCAAGGGTAAAGTATACCTTGCGCACGTAGCTGGGGGTGAGCTCTTGCTTGAGGAAGAGCTTGGCGCCGTCCAAGCAGGGCTGCATGAGACCGAAGGTGGGGATTTCGCGATCCAGCTTCAGCCAGCGGAAAAGCTTGGCAATCCAACAATCTTGCGGCACGCCGAAGAAGTGCAGCAATTTTTTGCAGGGCTGCTCCTCTTTGCTGCCGAAGCGTTGGAAGAGGTGCAGGGGGATACCGGCACGGTTGGGACCGGGGCGATCCTGAATCCAGCCGGCCACTCGACGCTCAATCCACACGGAAAGTACCACAAAAGCCAAAATGACGGCGAATACCAGCACAAGCTTCAGGATGGTAACGATCAGGTAGAACCACATCCCGCAGCATGCGGAGTCGCAGCCGTTGGCCAGGATGGAGGCTAATACGTTATGTTCCATGGTGTTAATGTTCGGTTTTGAATGTTACTTTTTGGCTTTTTCGCGTTCAATCAAGGGGATTGTTACGCCTGTGTTGAGGATAACCTTACCCTCGTTGCCGATGTTACCCCAAGTGAGGCCCTTCATGGGCTCAAACTCCTGGGCCATTTCTTCCAAGATAATCATCGGGCTGGGGCAGGCAATGACGCGCGGGCAGTCACAGCCGAGCAGCTCGGTGAGGCGGCGCAGAATATCCCAGTCGGGGCGGGCCTCGCCAAGGGGCTCAATGGCTTTGTTGAGGCGCTGTATGCGGCCTGCCACGTTGATCATGGTGCCGTACTTCTCTGCAAAGGTTACACCGGGCAGCACCACGTCTGCCTTTTTGGTGGTTGCGCTCTCCGTGTGATCCATCACCAGCAGGTAATCCAGGGTGTCCAAATCTTCCTCGGGTATGCCGGCATCTGCGGTTACATCCTCACCCAAGGCAATCAGGAACCGTATGCTGTGGTTCTTGACACCACGGCGAATAGCGGCAAGCCCCGTGCCGGTCTTGCCGAGAATCATCTTGGCACCGGCGCTGTTGGGGTTGCGGTCCTCGCTGATGAGCATGCCGTCGTTCTCGCCCTTGCGGGGCACAATATCTATCTTGGTAACACCCAGCTGGCGGGCCAGGGCTCGTACCATGTAGAGCTCTTCATTGGTCATGCGGGCAGAGCAGATGATGGCGGTCTCTGCCGGGGCGCAGGAGTGCAGCTGCTCTACCACCATGTTGAGGGTGGCATCCCATGTGCTGGGGCGCTGCGGGGCGCCGGCATCCGTCTTGACCAGAGGGGTCTTGATACGGGCCTCGGAGTTGATGAATTTGTAGTTAAGGCGGTGGCTGTCGGGCATCCAGCAGCTGTTTACCTCATCATTCTGACGTGGGGTAATGCGGTATACCTGCTGCTCGCGGGTCCAGATGTTGATGTTGGTGCCGGTGCCGCAGTTGACATCAATGGTCGGCGTGCTCTTGAGGAACCATACACGCATCTTGAAGCGGAAGTCCTTGCTGGTCATGGCACCCACGGGGCAAATATCCACCACGTTCATGGAGTAGTTGCTGTCCAGCTGAGTGCCGGGGTAGCAAGCAATGGCGTTGTGGGTGCCACGGCCTACAACGCCGAGCACTTCCTCGCCCACAATCTCTTTCATGAAACGCACACAGCGGCGGCAGAGCACGCAGCGCTCTTGGTCCAAGTTCACGCGCGGGCCGATGGAGAGGTTCTTGCCTTTCTTGGTCTTGCTTTCGGTGAAACGGTGGGTGCCGCTGCCGTAGTCGTTGGTATACTCCTGGAGCTTGCATTCACCTGCTTGGTCGCAAATGGGGCAGTCAAGCGGGTGGTTGGTGAGCAAGAACTCCAGCACGCCGCGGCGGGCTTCTTCACACAATTTGGCATCGGTGCGTATGCCCATGTTCTCTGCCACGGTGTTGGCGCAGGCAATAACGGCACGCGGCATCCACTGGATGTCTTGGTAGCCGTCCTTATTGTACATGGGGGTGGCACCCGGGGCCAGGCGCGGGGGCATGCCTTGCTCTACCAAGCACATGCGGCAAGAGCCGGCTACGGACAGTTTGGGGTGGTAGCAGAAGCAGGGTACGTGCACGCCGACGGAGTTACAGGCGTCTGCAATGCGGGTTCCCTTCGGGAAGCGATACCATTTGCCGTTAATCTGGACGTTCACTTTGCCCTCGGCAGCGGCGGCATCCTTCGGCAGTATTGTAGGTTTTGTGCTCATTCGTTCAAAAGGTTTAGTCTTCACGGATCAGGAACTGACGTGCCTCTTTGGCCTCCTCACTGTGGGGCTTGAGGGCGTTAATCGGTTTGGTAAGTGCCAGGAACTCGTCACGGAACTTCGTGGTGAATGCCTGTGTAGGCCAGGAACAGGCCTCACCGAAGGCACACACGGTGCGCCCGCAGATGTTGTCTGCCACGGATTTGAGCAGATCCACATCCTCCGGGGAGCCTTTGCCCTCGCAAATACGGGTGGAGAGTTTCAGCATCCAGGGGTTACCCTCGCGGCAGGGGGAGCACTGGCCGCAGGATTCCCAAGCAAAGAAGCGGTTAAGGTTGTTGAGGCACTTGGGCATGCTGCGAGTGTCATCCATCACGATAACACCGCCGGAGCCGCTCATGGAGCCGAACTTGGCAATGCTGTCCAAATCCATGGGTACATCAAAGATGCTCATCTCGCGGATGGTGCCGTCGGGGTTGCGGTCGGTGAGTACCTCGTCGCAACGCATGACCTTGGCAGATGCACCACCGGGGATGATGGCCTTGAACTTGCGGCCGATGCGCGGGCCACCGCAAATATCGTACAGCAATTCACCATAGGTGATGGAGCCGGAGATAATCTCATACACGCCGGGGCGCTTTACGTCGCCGCTCACGCCGATGATTCGGGTGCCGGGGCTGCGCTGTGCGCCCTCTGCGGCATAGGCCTCGCCGCCCATCATCATAACTTGGCGTACCTGGCAGAGGGACTCCACGTTGTTAACAATGGTGGGGCAACCATACAGACCAATGGCTGCGGGGAAGTAGGGGGGCTTAATGCGCGGGTACGGGCGCACGCCTTCAATGGAGTTGATAAGGCCGGTTTCCTCACCGCAAATGTAGGCCCCCGCACCGCGGTGAAGCACAATCTTGAGGTTGAATCCGCTCTTCTGGATGTCTTCACCCAAGTAGCCCTTGGCCTCTGCCTCTTTAATGGCATTGTTCATGATGCGTGCTGCCTCCGGGAACTCCTCGCGCATGTAGATAACTGCGTAGTGAGCCTGTACGGCGTAGCAGGCAATAATCATACCCTCCAGCAGCTGGTGCGGGTCCTGGTGTACGATGAAACGGTCTTTGAAGGTGCCGGGCTCGGACTCATCGCAGTTGCACACCAAGTATACGGGCTTGGTGTTGCCCTTGGGGATGAAGGTCCACTTAACACCGGTGGGGAAACCTGCGCCGCCACGGCCGCGCAGCCCGCTCTTCTTAACTTCATTGATGACATCGGCAGGCTCCATCTTAAGCACCTTCTTAAGGGTCGTGTAGCCGCCGTCTTTAATGAAACATTTGATGGAAGGATCATACCCCTCGCGGTCAATGTTCTTGAAGATGCGGCGCGTTTCCTTCGGGTGCGGCTCTCTGCCGGGTTTGTAGGTAATTTCGCTCATGTTTCGCAAAAGGGGTTACTTGTTCTTCTTTTCGGCTGCAACCTGCTTTTTGCAGGCGGACACAATCTCGTCCACCTTCTTGCGGGTTACTTGGGAGTACAGGGTGTCATTCACCATGACATTGGGTCCGAACCCGCAGTTGGCCAAGCATTCAACGGGCTCTATGCTGAAGATGCCGTTCTCGCTCACGACCATGGGCTCCTCATCGCAAATCTCTGCTTGGTTTACTCCAATCTTCTTGCAGATGTAGGCCATGAGCTCCTCGCCGCCGCTCAGGGCGCAAGCCAAGGTGCGGCATACACGGAAGTGGAACTTGCCCGGGCATTTGCGGTGTATGCCGGGGTAGAAGGTGACAATGCCCGCCACGTGAATGGGCGTGCTCTTGCACATCTCGGCTATCCACGGTATGGCATCCGCGCAAATGTAACCGAACTCCTCTTGTACGTGGTGAATGATGGGGAGCACAGCAGACTGCTCTTTACCCTCGGGGTACAGAGCCACAAGTTCTTTCGCCTTCTCAATGAGTTCCGGCGTTACCTCAAACTTCGGGAAGAATTGCTCCCCGGGGGAGGGCTGAGCCGCCGTGATGGCGTCTATGGCATTAGGTGTTTCAGACATGGTGGTATTGTGTAAGTTTGCTGTTTATGGGTTTAGCGGTCACATTCTCCCTGTACAAAGTCAAAGGAGCCCAAAATGGCGCCAACGTCACTTACCAAGTGACCCGGCAGGAGCTTGGGCAAAATGGAGAGCGTGCAGTAAGAGGGGCTGCGCATCTTCAGGCGGTTAGCAATGCCGCCGCCCTTGCTGTCCAGGAAGAAGCCCAGCTCGCCTTTCGGGTTCTCTGCCGCAAAGTATACTTGCCCGACCGGGGCATTGACGCTTTGGGTGGTAACCATGAACTGGCGAATCAGCTCCTCAATGTTTTGCATGGCATCCTTCTTGTCGGGCAATATGCCCTTGTCGGTCTGCACGCAAATGGGGCCACCCGGCAGTGTGGCGATGACCTGGCGGATAATGCGTACGGACTGGCGGATTTCCTCCATGCGTACCTGGAATCGGGCGTAGCAGTCGCCTTCCTCTGCCACGGGTACATCAAACTCGTATTTTTCGTAGCCCAGGTAGGGGTTGGTTTTGCGCAGGTCTCTCTTAACACCGCTGGCACGCAGGTTGTTGCCGGTCATGCCGCAGTCCAACGCCATTTGCTTGGTGATAACACCCACACCTACAAGGCGATCAATGAAAATCTTGTTGTGGAGCAACAGCTTCTCCATCTCATCTACGGTGCGCAGGGCACTGTCGCAGAACTCGAGGATTTGCTTCTCTATGCCTTTGGGCAGGTCGCGGGTCATGCCGCCGATGCGCGTGTAGCTGGAGGTAAAGCGGGCACCGCATATTTGCTCATACAGGTTGTGTACCTTCTCTTTTTCCTCAAAGGCATAAAGGAAAGCGGTCATGGCACCGGTATCCATGGCGTATACACCCGTGCCCAGGAAACAGGAGGATATGCGGGATAACTCGCAGCACAGCACGCGGATAGCTTGGCCTCGCTCCGGCAACTCCCAGCCCATCAGCTTCTCTACAGCGCAGGCGTATGCAATGTTGTTGCTCATCGGGGCCAAGTAGTCAAAGCGGTCCGTATAGGCTACGTATTGGTTATAATGGCAGTTCTCTGCTATCTTTTCCATGCCGCGGTGCAGGTAGCCGATAATGGGATCGCAAGATACAATCTCCTCACCGTCAATTACCAGCTTCAGTCGCAACACGCCGTGTGTCGCCGGGTGTGACGGCCCCACATTGAGCGTTACCAGCTCTCCATGGTCCTCCGCATCGTTCTTCAGGTAATCCATCGCTACGCTTGTAGCATCAGGCACTTGTAAAGTTCTCGTCGTGTTCATAATCTAAAGCTCTAAGGCCACCTCAGGCCACTTTGGTGCTCACACATTAAACCCTTTTTTCTCCCGAATTTCAAGCCTAAAGTGTAGCTCTCTATTATATTTATGTGCTTTTTTTTAATGTTAGTTATGGCTAATTTTTCTATACGATAATCCCTTTTAATTTGATGTGAATTATTTCTTTTTTACCCTTATTCCATTTCCCAAGGGTCTTTGGCGGCTAAAAATTGAGAGGCCGAGCGTAGTTTTATCCTGCCATGAGCCGTTGAAATATCTTGTCGAATGTCGTCATCGGATATAATGAACGAGGTGGTAATACCGGTTTCTCTCATGGCTGCTTCGGCTGCTCGAATCTCTCGTTCCCTAGTTTTTCTATCTTCCATATTCGCGCACGCTTGTACAAGTATTTTTTCATGTGAGAAAGGGTGAATAGATAAAAAGTCTACTTCCAAACCATTTTCTGTTCGGTAGTAATATACCTCCGGGCTGATGCGGCGCAATGCAATGAATACCATGTTTTCCAGTATCTGTCCACGTTGGTCGGAAAATGTTCCGCATAGGGAAGTTATCATGGCGTGGTCAACGCAATATACTTTGCGCATCAGCTTGAATCTCTCGGCTACAGATGCAGTGCACGCCGGTATGTTGAAGAGGAAATAGGCATCTTCAAGCCATTCAATGTATTGCAGAATAGTTTCTTTGCTGACGCTGATTCCTTGACTGCGAAAATCGTTGCATATTTTATTAACGGAAAATTGTCCGCCGATGCTACCGAGCATTCGCTTAGCCAGTTGCCTAAGTACAAGTGGCTGCGAGATGTTATAGCGGTCTATAATATCTCGGTATAGTAAGGTGTCGAAATAATCTTGGTGTATATGAATCCTCGTTGCTTTATCTTGCTCGTACACTTCCGGGAATCCTCCTTCTTGCTTGTAGTTATTCCAAGCTTGCGCTATTTTCATTTTAGTTGTAGTGCCTTTTCCTTGGCGAGGAATACCCTTGCGTATCAAATACTCGCCGAATGAAAAAGGGAAGAGTTCCCAAGATAAAGATCGCCCCCTTAGTGCTGTGTGTATTTCCTTTGATAAAAGTTTTGCAGATGATCCCGTGAGGTAAATGTCACAGTTTTCATCACGTCGAAGACGCTCGACAAATAATTCCCAATCTTGGAATGTTTGAATTTCATCAAAACAAAAGTATACCGTTTCGTTCAGCCTTTTTCCCGGGTACATACTGTAGTAGGCTTCGTACAGCTCGTTCCAATTTCCGGTTCTGAGTTCGGATAATCGTTCGTCTGCAAAATTTATCATTACCATGTTTTCGCGCGGTACCCCTTGTTCCGCTAAAATGGAAAGCCTATTTTCCATGAGTGTGGATTTCCCACAGCGTCTCACCCCTACATTTACCATAATTTTGCCCGAAACTGCTTGTGGACTGATATCTCTCGGAGCCGTTTTTTTGAACTTCTTCTCCTGAAAGTTGGTTATCATATCGGTAAATATTTCTCGTAAACTCATTTTCATGGCTTTTTATATCATTTTTTTTCCCCTTATACAAGTACAAAAAATAAAAACTTGTCCGCTGAGCGGCTAAGAAACGCCGAAACTTGTCCGCCGGGCGGCTAAGAAATGCCGAAACTTGTCCGCTGGGCGGCTAAGTTTTTCTATTTAAGCTCGGCAACGGAATAAAAAAGGGCACATAGTCCATGTGTTTGTCATGGAGGCCGGGTTCGTTTGAGCCCCGTCCGCAACATGTTTCGATGGTGTTACAGGTGCCTCACCGACCCAATTCATATGATGGGGACACTTTTTTCAGGCTGAGGCTTTTCAGAGTAACACCTTATGCGTTTTTTTTGCAGGTATAATATCCGGGCAAAAAGTTTACCGATAAAATAAATGGCTGCCGTTGTGGGGCAGCCATTGCTTGGTACGACCGACGCGATATGCGCACTGCGGTGAAAGTCCGCGCGGAGCCGCGATGATGCGGAATCCCAGACCTGAAGAACAACTGCGGGGAGGTAACGAACCGTGGAAAAGGAAGTTCGAGGGGAAA
>SUVJ01000116.1 GCA_015062045.1 Akkermansiaceae bacterium | reverse complement strand
ACAATAACGCCATTCCCCCCGGATTTTCGGGTGTGAACCAAAGGAGTCATTCCGGCCCCGGGTGAAGAGAGACTCCCCCGCAGCGAATGTTGTAAATTTTTCTTCATATTCAATGTATACGCTTAATATAGTGTGACAGAATTTTGAAGATATGCAAGACTTTTTCTCAGGATTTTTTAAACCATGAGAAAACTTGCAACATTGTGGAAGAAAGTCTCTTTGCTCGGACGTTGAGTGCATTGAGCTTTCTTTTTTTTCCGGAGTGCTATGCATCGATTTTAGAGTGCACCCCCGTGGTGCTCTTTTTGCTTGCCTTGTCAAAGTCAATATGGTAGGATATGCGCGTATGAACATGCTCAAGACCATAACGGCAACGCTCACGCTAGCGGGGGCGGTGGCCGCAGGACAAGAGGCTTACCAACCCCATCCGGACTGGGAGAACCCTGAGAATTTGTCTCAGGGGCGTGAGGATTCTCGCGCGTTTTTCGTTCCCTTTGCCAACAGGGATGAGGCGTTGAAGGGTAAGCGTAAGGATTCATCACTGGTGATGTCGCTCAACGGGGATTGGAAGTTTCATTGGTCCCCCTCCCCCGCAGAGCGCCCGGTAGATTTTTATAAACCCGAGACGGATGTCAGCAGCTGGGCAACCATAGATGTGCCGAGCAACTGGCAGATGCGTGGCTATGGTATCCCCATTTACAGCAACCAGCGTTACACCTTTGTGCGCGACTGGCCGCGTGTGATGACCCCGCCGCGTGACAAGACAGAGGAGAAATATTCCACCCCCAAGAGCGAGCCGAATGCCGTGGGCTCATACCGCAGGGATGTTGAGTTGCCGGCAGATTGGGATGGCCGCCGTGTTTTCATTCAATTTGACGGCGTGGACTCCTTCTTCTATCTTTTTGTCAACGGGCACAAGGTGGGTTTCTCTAAGGACAGCCGCACCGCCGCCGTGTTTGACATTACCCCCTATGTTCACCCCGGTAAGAACGTGGTGGCGGCAGAGGTGTACCGCTACAGTGACGGCTCATACCTGGAGTGTCAGGATATGTGGCGTCTCTCCGGTATATTCAGAGATGTCTTTATGTACAGCACCCCGCAGGTGTTGGTGAGGGATTTCTTTGTGCACACCGACTTTGACGGTGAGCCCGGCAAAAAAGACTACAGCAACAGCAAGCTGCGTGTAGAGGTGGATGTCAACAACCGTACCCAATCAGAAAGCGCCTACACCGTAGAGGCAGAGCTGCTTGATATGGCCGGTAACAAAGTGGCAGACCTTACCACCGCCACCGGCAAGGTGGCTGCGGGCGAAAATGTGCGCACCACGGTGAATGCCACGGTGAAGGCCCCGGCTTTGTGGAGTGCTGAAAAGCCCAACTTGTACCGCCTCATGATTTACCTGAAGGATGCCGAGGGTAAGGTGACGGAGACCATCTCCCGCAAGATCGGGTTCCGTGATGTGCAGTTGGTGGAGGGGCGGTTCCTGGTGAATGGTCAGCCCGTGAAGCTCAAGGGTGTTAACCGCCACGAGAGCCAGCACGCCAACGGCCATACCGTTACAGAGGAAGAGTGCCGCCAAGAGCTGCTCATCATGAAGCGCGGCAACATTAACCACATTCGCAACTCTCACTACCCGCAGCCCGCCTTCTTCTATGAGATGTGTGACGAGCTGGGGATTTACGTGTGCGATGAAGCTAACATTGAGTCCCACGGTTATTACTACGGTGAGCTCTCGCTCTCTCACCCCAAGGAGTGGAAAGCCCAGCACGTGTGGCGCAATATTAACATGGTGGAGCAGAGCAAGAACCACCCCTGCGTGGTTATTTGGTCCTATGGTAATGAGGCCGGCCCCGGCGAAAACTTTGCCGCCGTGAGAGATTGGATTAAGCAGAGGGATACCTCTCGCCTCACGCAGTACGAGCGTAATAACGACTTGGCAGATTTGTGCTCTAATCAGTACCCCAGCGTTAACTGGACCCGCGAGATTGCAGCCCGCAAGCTCATGAAACCCTGGTATATCTCTGAGTACGCCCATATTCTCTGTAACTCCATGGGTAACTTGGCAGATTATTGGGATGCTATAGACTCCAGCGACTCCATCATCGGTGGTGGTATCTGGGAGTGGATTCACCAAAGCTATGACCAAGAGGTAACGCTGCCCGATGGCCGCAAGGTGGTACGCCAAAGTTATGGTGGAGACCACGGTGAGTTCCCGCACGATGGTATTTTCTGCATCAAAGGCGTTATCTACAGCGACCGCACGGTCACCCCGCTTTATGAGGAGATTCGTAAAGTGCAGCAAAATGCCGGCTTTAAGCTGTTGGGGCTTACGGAGGACGGCTCTGCCCTGCGTGTCAGCGTGCGCAATAAGCACCTGTTCACCAACCTGAACGAATACAGCGCAGACTGGGCTATCATGGAGGAGGGGAGCAAAACGGTTGCCTCCGGCACCTTGGAGCTTGCCGCCGCCCCGCTTGAGACGGTGGAGATACGCATACCCACCGAGGCCGTGAATAAAGCAGCCCTGTTGAAAGATGCTGAGTATTACCTCACCGTTAACTTGCGCCTGCGTGATAAGACGGATTGGGCAGACAAAGGCTATGTGGTGGCTACGGAGCAAATGCAGCTGCCCGCAGAGTTTAATGACTACGCGCCCTCCACAATGCAGTTGGATGCCACGGCTGAGATAGACGTGCGCAATGAGGATGACCGCATGGTGGTTATAGGCCGCAATTTCACTGTATCCATAGACAAAGCCACCGGCGGTGTGAGCAACTATATTGTGAATGGGCAGGAGATTATCGGTAACAAGGCAACACTGCACCTCAACTCCTTCCGTGCCCCGTTGGCTAACGATAAGTGGGCTATGAACCAGTGGCTCAACAACGGTATGCGTAATCTTACCCATACTGCTACCCCGCTGATGGTAGAGCGCCTCAAGGAAGGTGCTGTGCGTATTGCCTGCGATGTTGTCTCTCGTGGCGTGCGTAAGGAGAGCTTGGACAGCCGTGAGTATGACCAAGGCAAATTTGAACTTACCGATAACGGCCCTGTGACGGATAAGGATTTCCACTACACCACGCAGATGATTTATACCATTTTGCCCAACGGCTATATCAGCGTGGCGGCCGGTATCATACCCAGTGAGGCTAATATTGTGCTGCCCCGCTTGGGCTACCAGCTCAACCTGCCGGAGCGCTTCAATAAAGTGAAATGGTATGGCCGTGGCCCCGGGGAAAACTACCCGGACCGCAAAGCCGGGGCCCCCATGGGTATTTACACCGCAGAGGTTAATAATATGCTGGAGCGTTACCCCCTGCCCATGGAGCAGGGTAACCGCATGGACACCCAATGGGTGGCTGTTACGGATGCCAACGGCGTGGGCCTGATGGTGGCCAGTGTAGAGGGCGATAACTTCAACTTCTCTGCATTGCCGTGCACCCCGCAAGCTCTGTTTGATGCTCCGCACCCGGAGGAAATTGAGCGCGCCGGGCAAACCGTGTTGTGCATGGATGCCTATACGCTGGGCTTGGGCGGTGCCGCTTGTGGCCCCCGCCCCATAGACCGCGATATCCCGCTCACAGCTCCCACCACCTTCATCTTTTCTCTGCGCCCGTTGCTTTCTGCCGATAAACCGGAGGAGATTGGGCGCCATGAGTTGCCGTTAGCGGGGGCAGTAACCATCTCCCGAGATGAGTTGGGCTACGTGCATGCAACCTCTGCCACGCGCAATGCCACCATTCACATGACGCTGCCCAATGGCTCAGACCGCGTGTACACAGAGCCGTTCTTACAGCGTGAAAACGGTGTGGTGCGTGCCTATGCCAGTGCACCCGGTTGCATCAGCTCTGCTCTTTGCTTGCAGCAATTTGCCAGCTGGCGCCCGGCTAACCTGTTGCGCATTGCTTCCTGCTCCAGCTACTCCGGCAAGGCGGATTCCCCCTGGTGCCTGATTGATGGGCGCAGAGACACCTACTGGCACTCTCGCTGGCATGAGCCTTGCGCAGAGTACCCCCACGATGTAGTGGTTGATTTGGGTGTGGACTCCGAGTTGACCGGCATCAGCATCACCCCGCGTCAGGGGCGCTCCTCTTCCCGCGTGGGTAAGTTAGCCTTCTACTTCAGTGCGGATGGTAAGACTTGGCCGGCTGAACCCAACTGCACTTTGCAGATGGCAGATGTGGATGACGAACAGTCCGTCACCCTCCCTGAGCCGGTTGTCACCAAGTTTATCAAGATGGTGTGCTTGGAGGCTATCAGCAAGGGTGAGCCCTATGCCGCCGTGGCAGAGCTTAAACCCCACATCACCCGCATTGTAGGTGAGTACCCCGCCAACGCCTTCTTCTCCGTGAGCTATGTGAGCTCCGACCTGCCGGAGGGTGGTGCAGCCCGCAACGTGTTGGATGGTAATCCCGACACCTACTGGCACACCATGCGCGGTGTCACCGTGGCCAGTTACCCGCATGATATCCGCATCAACCTGGGGGATGAGCGCCACATTAAAGGCATTACCTACCGTGGTGCAGCCGTGGAGGGTACCTATGTTAAGGATTACGAGGTATACGTGAGCCAAGATGGCAACAACTGGGGCAGCCCTGTTGCCCGCGGTACATTTGAAAAGAACAGCAATGTGCAAAACGTGCTCTTCTTCTCACCCGCCCGTGCTCGCTACATTCGCTTGGTAGCCATCTCCTCTCACGATGGCGGTGACTTTGCCGCCGTGTCGGAGATTGATGTCATCCCCGCGCAATAAGGTATCCTCTGAGCCAAGCATTTTCAGCCCCGTTTCTGTAAGAGAAACGGGGCTTTTATAGTACGTCAGGCATGACACGTAACTGGGGTGAGAGTCCCCAATGAGCCGCTGACAGGGCGGAATCAAATAGCCAAGGGCAACTGCGTCACAGTAATGTGGGGTGGGAAGGAAGCCGGAGGCGAAAC
>SUVJ01000023.1 GCA_015062045.1 Akkermansiaceae bacterium | reverse complement strand
AGAAGAATTGGTAAATGTAATTTCATATTGTATAATCTATTGATAGTTAGAATATAGATGGCATGATGGCATAGAACACCCCTCATGCACGGGGCGCAGTATATCTCATTTGAAATGAGGTATATTATTTAAGCAATAACAGTTAGTGTGTTAGGTGAGAAGGTGAAAATGCGAAGGGGAAGAAAGGGAAAATAAGGGGAAGTAGGAAATACGAAATCCGAAGGACGAAATATTGGGGCAATGAGGGGAAGTAGGAAATACGAAATCCGAAGGACAAAATATTGGGGCAATGAGGGGAAGTAGGAAATACGAAATCCGAAGGACAAAATATTGGGGCAATGAGGGGAAGTAGGAAATACGAAATCCGAAGGACGAAATATTGGGGCAATGAGGGGTATTGACATGCGGCGTAGCTGCCATTATTGATAGCCCCCGCATGGGGGCGAAATAGTTTAGGCAGGGACGGGATGGGAGAAGTACGATTTACAAGGTACAATTTACGAAGTATGCAAAGCTATTGCGATGGCTTAAGATGCTCATACCTACAGAATGTTTAATGTTAAATATTTAATGTTTAATGTGAGCGTGGGCCAATTTTTAAGCCCCCTTGTGGGGCGAAATAGTTTAGGCAGGGGCGTTAGCCCCTGCATGTGGATAATAATATACCCGAGCCCGAGGAGTCGGCGCGTTAGCGTTGACGACGAGGCCGACAGATGGGTATAGCGTAGGGCGTGAGCCCGGAGCGGAGCGGGACTCGGGGTTAACACCCCTCGGGGGGATTGTGTCGGCCTCCTCGCGGTGCTCGTCGGGTTCAATATTATTTTTGATAATCAGCAGGGGTCGCGCGCGCACTGCGTGCACGCTTGACCCCTGCCTATGGTATTTCGCCCCTAACGGGGCTTAATGATGAGGCTCGCTGATGCTCGCAGTGAAGAACGGCTGCGCCGTTGATGGTTCGCCCCATGCGGGGCGAAGTGAGATTGCGGCATGCGCCGCAGTGAGATTTGAGCGGAAGCTCAAGTGAAATTGTTACGCCGAGGCGCAACAGTGAGATTGAGCCTGCTGCGCAGGCTCAGTGGAGGGGAATAATAGAGCCCGTGAGGGCGACAGCCAATAGGCAGGGGCGTTAGCCCCTGTTATTCAAAGAAAATACATTGAACCCCGCCGAATGGCGGGGTGGCAGCTAAACCGTGGATTAAAATATAAGGGGTGATTTTTTAAATTCCGCTTGTTATACATATGCCACGCTTCTGCTGCCACCCCTCCTAAAGTCGGGGTTCTATTTGTATTTCGTTAGTCAGCAGGCGCTCACGCGCCTGCCTATTGGCTACCGCCCCACAAGGGGGCTCAATAATTCGGCTCGCTGATGCTCGCCATGAAGAACGGCTTCGCCGTAGTGAAGAAGCCACCTTGCGGTGGCTTATGAAGAGCGGGCAGAGCCCGCCATGAAGAACGCCTGACGGCGTTGATGGGGTGCCCCATGCGGGGCTCAGTGGGGGGGAATTTGCACTTTACGCAGGCGCAGTTGGCCGCAGGCGGCGTTGATGTCATGCCCTTTTTCGTAGCGCATGGTGACGGGTATACCTTTGGCGATGAGGGATTTGCAGAAGAAGCGGCAGGCGGCCTCGGAGGGGCGCACCCAGGGGAGACCTTCTACCGTGTTGTAGGGGATAAGGTTGACTTTGGCGTTGAGCAGGTGGGCAATGCGGGCGAGTTTATCGACCTCGGGCAGCATGGCGTTGACATCCTGAATCAGGATGTACTCGAGCGTGATTTTGTGTTTGGAGGTGCGGGTCCACTCTTGCAGGGCGGGTATGAGCTCGCTGAGGGGCCATTTTTTGTTAACGGGCATGATTTGGTTGCGCACTTCATCACACGCGCCGTGCAGGGAGACGGCGAGGCGGAGCGGGCGCCCGAATGCGGCCAATTTTTTAAGCCCGGGCACGTTGCCGGAGGTAGAGATGGTGATGTGGCGGGCCCCGATGTTGAGGGAGTGCTCATCCATAATGATGGTGAGGGCGGGCAGGAGGTTATCCATGTTGGCAAGGGGCTCTCCCATGCCCATGAAGACGAGGTTGTCTACGCGGGTGCCGCTTATCTCCTCTGCCGCTACGATTTGACCTACAATCTCTGCCGTGGTGAGGTTGCGGGTAAGCCCCAGCAGGCCGCTGGCGCAGAATTTGCAGCCGAAGGCGCAGCCTACCTGCGAGGAGACGCACAGGGTGATGCGGCTGCTGTGAACCCCGCCTTGGCCCACGGCTGCGGGGATGATGACGGACTCCACCAAGTGGCCGTCTTGCATGCGGGAGAGGAATTTGCGGGTGGTGCCGACGGTGCTTTCGCTTACCTCCACCACCTCCAGCGGGCGCAGGGAGCATTGAGCTGCCAGCTGCTCACGCAGAGCAGGGGGCAGGTTGGTCATGGCATCGAAGGAGGTAACGCGGTGTTTCCACACCCACTCCTGCAATTGTTTGGCGCGGTAGGGCTTTTGGCCGAGGGAGGCCATGAGCTCTACCAGTTGTGTGGGGGTGCAGCCAATCAGGCAGGTTTTTTCCATGGGGATTACAGGATGCAGTCTACGTATTGTTTGACATCGAAGGGGATGAGGTCATCCTTACCTTCTCCCACCCCGAGCAGGATGGGGGAGATTTGAAGCTCATCCTGAATGGCAACGGCTACGCCGCCTTTGCCCGAGCCGTCCATTTTGGTGACAACCACGGCATCCAACGGGGTGGCTTTGTGGAACTCGCGCGCTTGCATGAGGGCGTTGCCGCCGGTGGTGGCATCCACCACCAAGTAACAGGCGTGCGGGGCTGCGGGATCTTGCTTGCCGATGGAGCGGCGTATTTTGGAGAGCTCCTCCATGAGGTTGTGGCGGGTGTGCAGGCGGCCTGCGGTGTCGCAAATGACGTAGTCAAACCCGTTGCCCAGTGCTTTGGTGTGTGCTTCGTAGCATACGGAGGCGGGGTCCTGGTTGGGGTTGCCTTTGTACATGGGCACGCCCAGGCGGGTTGCCCAGCTTTCCAGCTGTTCTACGGCGGCGGCGCGGAAGGTATCCGCCGCGGCCAGTAGCACTTTGAAGCCTTGTTTTTGCAGACTGTAAGCCAGCTTGGCAGAGGTGGTGGTTTTGCCGGCACCGTTAACGCCCACCATCATGATGACACAGGGTTTGCCGGCTTGCGGGCGGGGCAGTGCGGGCAGGTTGGCGGGGAAGGCGGTGCGCAGCCGGGCTTTAATGTAGTCTGCAATGTCGCAGGCATCTTGCTCGTTGCGCTCTTGGAGCTCCTCTACCAAGGGGAGCACGCGCTTGGCGCCGATATCTGCAGAGATGAGGTCTGCCTCCAGCTCATCCCAATCAATTTGGGGCTCGCCCAGAAACTTGTCTATCAGTTTGGAAAAGAAACCGGCCATGGTGTCAAGGTGTTAGGCTTTAGCAGCTGCGGAGATAATGCCGTGGATGAACGGGGCGCTTTTGCCGCCGGAGTAGGCGTGCGCCAGGGCAGTAGCCTCTGATACGACGATGGGGGTGTCGAGCTTGTTGACCTCCATTTCATACAGGGCTAAGTAGATGATGCACTTGTCTACAACATCCATGCGGGTGAGGGAGTAGTTTTGCAGCAGGGAAGCCACTTTTTCTTCCATTTGCGGTTTGCGGGCAATGATGGCCAGGGCGAGTTTTTCTGCCTCGGGGCGCAGCTCTTGCAGCATTTCTGCGCAGCGCACCAGGTTGGTAAACTCTGCTTGGCCCAGCAGGTCGTGCGGGTGGCGCAGGGAGTCACACACATGCATGAGCTTAACGCGGCGGTTGATGGCGGCCTCCAGCTGTTGGAGCACTTGGCGCAGCTCCGGGAAATCCGCAAAGCCCGGCAGCAGCTCTTTGCAAAGCCCGGCAATGGCATGAGCCAAGTTCATGGTGTCCGTGCAGCAAATGCCCAGTTGTACGGTGGTGTCCTGGCGTTTGTCTTTGATGCAGTATTTAAGGGCTTTGACGGATGCCTCAAACTCATCGGAGCGTTTTTGCACGCGCTCGATATCCTCTGCCAGCTTGGCGGCGGGCAGGTTGTCTTTTATGGCGTTAAGCGCGGCCTGTGCGCGGGTGTTTAAAAGGCGGGCAGAATCTGCGGAGGACCTGGTGGTGTGGATGATGGCCTTGGCGAGGGTTTTGCGGTAGGTGTCCGTCTCTTTCTCTTGGGCGATTTCCCAAAAGAGGTTCAGGTCAAAATCTGCGATATTGCCGCCGTTTTCTTCTATGGCATAAATGAGGTTGAGGGCGGCTTGGCGTACCTTGCTTTTGTTGATCATGGTAAATGGGTGGGGGAATCAGGGTTCAGCTGAGGAGGGAGCCGTGGGGATCCAGCCCGGCGGTGCGCTTGTTGATGCTGCCGAGGGCGTGTTCCGTTTCGAGCACGCGCAGCATTTCAATAGCGGCGCGGGCGGCTTCTCTGCCACGGTTGAGGGCAGCGGCAATGCAGCGGGCAAAGGCTTGTTGCTCATTATCTAACAAGAGCACCTCGTGAATGACGGGGATGAGTGCCTCGCAAGAGATGCTGAGCAACTGGCGGGTGATGGCATCCCCAATCAAATCCGCATGGGCGGTACTGCCGCGCAGGATGACGCCCAGCGCAATGACGGCATTGGGGCCTCGCCCCTCGGGGGCGGTGGCAATGGCGCGCTTTACCATCATGGGTACTTCAAAGGCCCCGGGTACACGCACTACGTTAACGGTTAAAAGCTCCTCGTATTCTTTCAGTTCTGCCAAGCAATTATCCAGCAGGGCTGTGGTGTATTTTTCGTTGTAGGTTGCGGCTACAATGGTGATTCTGGCTGTGTTGCGCAGCCTTTCGTTTCCGATGCTGGGGAGTTCTGTTGACATGGCAATATACATTCACGGTGTCTTTGACCGCGCGCACAGCATAGCAGGCTTTGCCCCCGCTGTCAAGCCGCAATTTGCTGAAGTAAGAAATGAGATGATGTACGAAATACGAAATACGAAGTGCGAAGTAAGCAAAGCTACAGCAACGGCGCAGGATGCACACACCTGCAGAATGTTTAATGTTAAATATTTAATGTTTAATGTGAGCGTGGGCCAATTTTTAAGCCCCCTTGTGGGGCGAAATAATATAGGCAGGGGCGTTAGCCCGGAGCGAGGGGGGGGGGGGCTCGGGGTTAACACCCCTCGCGGGGATTGTGTCGGCCTCCTCGCGGTGCTCGTCGGGCTCAATATTATTTTTGATGGTTTGCAGGGGTCGCGCGCGCACTACGTGCACGCTTGACCCCTGCCTATGGTATTTCGCCCCACAAGGGGGCTCATCAATTCGGCTCGCTAATGCTCGCCATGAAGAACGGCTGCGCCGTAGTGAAGAAGCCACCTTGCGGTGGCTTATGAAGAGCGGGCAGAGCCCGCAATGAAGAACGCCTAACGGCGTTGATGTGAGGGAGGGAATTATTGAGCGCGCAGCTCTGCCAGGCATTCGCGGAGGGCTTGGCTGCCGTAGCAATCTGCCGCTTGCAGGCTTTCTATCACTTTAGAAACGCGCTGGCCATGCTCAACTACAGCCCCGAGCACAAGGGGAAGCAGTTTTTGCTGAATGGCGGGGTCAAGCGTGCTGATGGTGTCGAGTTTGGCTTGTAACTGGCCTGCGCTGAGCTTGAGGATGTTGAGACGCTCTGCGGCGGCATCTGCGCTGGCGGAGTCGGATACGCTCTCCAGGGCCTCTGTGAGCTCATTCATGAAGGCCACAAACTCGTTTACCACGGCTGTGGCTTCTTCCTCCGTCATGGTGGCAGAGGCGGCAATGGTATCTGCCGCATGCAGTTGGGGGCATATGCAGCCTGTGGCTACAGTGGCTGTAAGTGCAATATATTTGAACATAGTTATTATTTATTTTTTACGGTTTTTGATAGCGGATACCAGCAAGCAGCCACCCCATACGTAGTCAATGGCTGCAAAGATGAAGAGCATGGTTCTGCCCCAAGAGGCCTCCATATTCAATGCAAAGCAGAGAAAAAAGGTTGCCAATGCAAGAAACAGAATAACCCTGCCTATAAGGTATTTTTGCATGGTTGGTGAAACAGGGGGGGGATTACTTGCTCAGGGAGATAAGCTCCATCTCAAAAATGAGGGTGGAGTTGGGGCCTATGCTGCCGGGGCCGTTGGCGCCGTATGCCAGGTTTGCCGGGATGGTAACCCGCCACTTAGCGCCCACGGGCATAAGGGTGAGGGCCTCTGTAAAGCCGGGGATAACCTGACGAATGCCGAACTTGATGGGGGCTTTGGATTGGTCAAACACGGTGCCGTCTACCAGCGTGCCTTTGTACATTACCTCTGCGGTGGGGGCTTCGCCGTGTTTGGCGGCATCATAGGTTTCTCCGTTGCCGGCTACCAATACCTCATATTGCAGGCCACTGGCGGTGGTGACAACGCCGGGTTTTTTGGCGTTTTCCTCCATATATTTACGGCCGAGCTCCAGGTTAGCGTTGCCGCGTTCTTCGCCGCGTTTTTGCAACATGCTCAAAAACTCTTGCTGGTAGCGGTCCACATTTTCATCGATAAGGCTCATGTCCATTTCACCGGCAATGCCGTTTTGCACACCCTTGGCCAGCATATCGCCCACAATGTCGTCTGCGGTTATGCCGGGCAGCATTTGGGGGAGCATTTGGCTGCCGAGACGATACCCGATGAGGTAGCCCATCACCTGCTTCATTTTATCTTGGTTGGTCATGGGGGTATTTTAGCTGTTCCTTTGATGTTTTCAAGCATATATCAAGACATGCGCCGTAATATATGCTTTTTTGCTTGCGGTGAGGGAGGGCTTTCGCTATACTGTAAATAACCCGTAAACAGGTTAAAATTTTATGAGTAAAGCAACATTAACAGCAATAGCGGTACTGCTCGCCGGCGCAGTTGGCGGTACGTACCTTGTTAAGCCTGAGCTTTTCGGCGTGTCTCAAGACGAATCTCATGCTGTGACCGATGCCAAAGCCCCTGCGCCTGCCAAGAAAAAGGCCACTAAAAAGGCCAAGAAGAGCGGTAGTGCTTTTGAGGGGATGGCGTTGATAACCGCTACCGATTGGGCAGACACCGTAGCTAAGCGGGATGCCCTCTCTGCCGAGATTCTTGCGGAGATGGGCGGTGCCAGCACCGCAGATGCTCAGCGATTTGTGCAGAATAAGGACAACCTTAAATTGGTGGCACAATGGATAGTGGCACAGGCAGAGGTTGAGGCCATGGCTGAGGCGGAAAAACGCACGGCAGATGCAGAGAAGAATCTCAAGAATTTGCAAGAGCAATTAGCCAAGAAAAAGGCGGATATACCCGAGGGCTGCAAGGCATCCGACCGCCAACAATGGGATATCAAGCAGCTGGAGAACAGGATTAAGCGTGCACAAGTTGCATACAGCACCCCGCAAACCATCAAAGATGCCGTTGCAAGCAGCAAAGCTGCAACCCTTATGGAGAAGATTGCGGCAGACCCCGAGTGGATAGAGCAGCTTGCCTTTAGCGGTGAGTGTGTGCGCCCCGGCATGGTGCTTGATATTCTGGTGAAAATTGCAGATGAACAGCCGGATATGTTCACCAACCGCATGGTGAGAGATATTGCCACTGCCACTGCTTTGGAGTACGCCAAGTCCTCTTGGAATGCGCAGGATGCCGTAGAGCGTGCTGCTTTCTATATCAAAAATTACAAAGCCGGGCGTCTTAACAACGTGTTTGATGACATCCCCTTCTGGCAGCGGCGCATGGTGTGCGGTTGCAAGGGCGATAACCCCTATGGCAGCATTGCCAGTTTGGAGTGGAGCTTGGAGAACGTGCACATACCTGCGGACCAGTACACCGGCTGCTGCTGGCGTTGTGCCTACCGCCTGAACAATATTTATGGCGATTCCATTCACGGCACGCAGTATTATAACCCGTGGGAGGCCTCTTACCGGAGAACCGAGCCGCCCTTACCTACTATGTAGGTGGCGTTTGCGGTAGTTTGTCTCACTTCGGTGCATTCTCTGCGCTGGCAAACGGCATACCGGCTATGACAGCGGGTGAGCCCGGGCACTGCGCTTATATTGTAAAGGTGGGTGAAAAGTGGACCCCCGCATACTCCCTCAGCTGGGACCGCGGTTTGCACTGGCAGGTATACCGCAATGTGTACTCGTTCTCATCCCTGCATGCCGCTACAGAAATGTACGGCCCCGAGCAGCAAAAAGATACCTGCCTCTCTAATGTGTTGCGCACTGCCGGTGGTGCTTATGCTCAAAAGGGGGATATTGATAAAGCGGCAGATTGCTTTAAGGCTGCGGTAAAAGCTCAGCCCCGCAACTTTATGGCGTGGCGGGAGTGGTGGACCACCCTGGGTGAAGCTGCCCCGGCAGATGCTTGGAGTGCGTTTAACGACACCCTTTGCGGCAGCTTGGTGCCCGTTTACCCCGAGCTTGCCTATGAGGTCATGCAGAAGGGTGCCTTGAACAATATGTCTAAGGCTGTGGATAAGAAGAAACTGCGTAAGTTTGCGCTGGATTTCTGGCGTGCTTGCGATACCATGGGCCCGGACCGCTGGCACATTGAGCGCTTGGCCAATGCCCAGCTGGAGAAACTCGGTATCTCTGCCAAAACACCCAAGGAGCTCAGCAGCTTCTACTCAGATATTCTCAGCGCAACGGGCAGTTCCGCTCAATACATGTCTGTCATGCTCGGTTGGGGTAATAAGCTTTCGGATGGGCTTCAAGCGGCCGACCGCAAAGAATTTATGGCTGCCATGGTCAAAGGCTTGCAAAAAGGCAAGAGCATGACGGATGATGATAAAGCCAAACTTTTGGCTCCGGCCATCCTCACGGCAGAGAAGAACCGGGATTTGGACACCTTCCAATCCATTGGTGCCATGGTGCCGGATAAGTTTAAAAAGGCGGATCGCCCCATGCCCAAGCACGAGCCGTTCCCCGGCAAGTTGGCCTCTAAGGGCGGGCTTATTTGGGCAAGTTCTACCTCAAACTTTGACAGACCCTGCACACACTGGAGCCTGCTGGAGCCGGAGGGTGGCTCATTCCACACCGCTAAGGATACAGATGCCTACGTGGTGGTGCAGTTGCCCCGACAGGTGAATGTTACGGGCGTGGTCATTGTGGCCAATGCCGGTAGCCATTTCCGACTCAATAACATTAAGGTGCAGGTGTCTGAGGATGGTGAAAAATGGACAGATGTTCACCAGTTCGGCCCCTTCCAGGGTAACATGATGCGTGTTGACCTTACGGAGAAACTGCCGCTTGCCAAGTATGTGCGCATTCTGCGCCCCGGTGGCCCGGAGTTCTTCCACCTTAACGGTATTTACATTTACGGTAATCAGGCTGCTTAATACTAACTTTTATACAGAGACTATAAAATGAAAAAAGTACTTTTTTCTGCAATTTTAGCAACAACTCTTATGCCGCTTGCCATGGCGGATGCCCCGCGCATGGTGGCGTCTTATGAGCAAGCTCAAGCCTCCGCCCCGGAGGGCGGCTATGTGGTAGCCTTATATGCCGACGGTTGGGACAAATACAGCAAAAAATTAGCACAAAAACTGCTTAAGGACAAAGATATGCAAGAAGCCTTGGCAGATTGCGCCGTTATAGAATACGCTGTGCCCAATCTCTCCTCTGAGGCTTCGAACAAGGCGCGTGCAGATAAGCTTGGTAAGCTTAAATGGGTTGGTGCCAACACTTACCCCGCATTTGCGTTGTATGATAAGAGCGGGCGGCATTACGCCACGGTGTTGGTGCCTTATGCAGACCGTAAGGATACGGATAAGATAGCCAACCAAATTACCAAGGCCAGGGAATCTGTGACCAAGCAAAATGCTTTGCTGGAGCAGGCTAAAGGCGAGCAGGGGCTGGCTAAGGCGCAAACGCTGGGTAAAGCTGCGGTGTTAGACAACATTAATCGCCCGGACAATATCCTGAAAATGATCAAGGAGGCGGACCCGCAGGATAAATCCGGCTACGTACGCCGCCTGGAGTTCAACGTGCATAACTATGCAGAGGGTACAGCTAAAACCAAAGATTGGCAGGCAACACTTAAGGAGGTTGAGGACCGCATAGCGGATAAGTCATACTCCGTGGCACAACGCCAAGGCTTGTATGCTGCGGCTGTTGGTTTGCTGCGCCGCCATGGCTCTGTGGCAGACCAGAAAAAGATGCTGCGCTACCTGCGAGAGATGAAAAAGCTTGATCCTACGTCCCCCCTTGGGCGCTCTGCCGACCACGCAGAAACCATTTGGTTCTCTCAGCTCAGCTTGGCAGATGGGTGGTCCCCGGGTGTTTTGCCTAAGGATGATAAACCCGCAGAGATTGTCGGTCCGCTGCCAATTAAGGCTGCCGGCACCTATGTGGTGAAGTTTACATACACTCGCGGCTCTCACCAGCTGGTTGTCAAAGGTGTGCGCTTGTATGACGGTAGCCGCCTCATTGCAGAGGATATGCATGAGGGCACTACCGGTGTTAAGCATAACAAAAATGAGTACACGCTGGAGGTGCCTGCCAAGGTTAAGGTGCCCAAGCTGGAGGGTATCTTCCACATGCCTAAGAACCGCGATTCTTATGGCACCATCTCTATTCAGAAAAAGTAATTGAAGAATCTTTTTCATAAATTACGATTCTTGGTGCACCCCCTCTGCCTTTTTTGCGCAGCGGGGGTGCTTGCCGTGGTGTTGGTATACAGGCATGCCTACTCGCCGTTGCCGGTGGAGACTCCGCAGGTGATGCCGTTCAGCCATGCCACACATACCAACCCTGCCGGGGTGAATATGCAGTGCCAAAGTTGCCACACCGGGGCAGAGTCGGGTGCCGGAGCCGGCATGCCCGCTGCCTCCACATGTTTGGACTGCCACCGGCATATCCTGCCGCAGGACCCGCGCTTGCTACCCCTGCATGCGGCCGCCAATGCAGAATCCCCCGTATATACCGGTGAGCCCTTGGCATGGATTCGCCGCACGCCCTTACCCGCCCACGTGCATTTTCACCACGCCCGCCACACGACAAACGGCATATCTTGTGCAGAGTGTCACCCCACCCCGGATTCTCCCACGCCCCATACCATGAGCTCTTGCCTGGACTGCCACCGCCAACACGCCTTGCCCGCCAATTGCGATGCCTGCCACCATTGAGGCACGGTAAATGTATTAGGTGATGAAGCCCGTAAGCCGATTATTTACAATATGGAGTCCTCGAAAAACTCGCCAAATGGCAATTTGTAGGGATGCCTTGCGGGCGGATGCCTGCCGAAATCAGAGCCCCGGTGAGGGGCTATTCTATGACGCCCCGACGGGGCTCAATAGTTTGGCTCGCTTACGCTCGCAAAATTCAAAATAAATGGATTAAACCGAGTTTTTAGAGGTCCCCAATTTGTGGAAATACAGCCTTGCAGCGATAGCTGCGCTGACTTTTTTATTTTAGAATAATGGCGGCTATGCCGCAAGTAAATACAATTTATTGCCCGCCGGAGCGGGCATGGGGGCTTCGAGTCTCGCCTGTGGCTCGCTTTCTACGCCCTCACAGGGTGAGATTTGCCCTGCGGGCAAGTGAGATTCGCACAGGTGTGCGAGTGATATTACCCCTGCGGGGTAGTGATATTGAAGGGCTAACGCCCTTCAGTAATCAGCCCCCACAAACACCAATCTGCAGGTATGCTACGCAGGATGCTGTCATTAAGAGCCCGGGCTCTGCTCTCGCTTTTCTGCGCGCTTGTTTAAAATGTGAACCACCAGCACGGGCAAACCGAATACAATGATGAGAATGAGGGGAATAACCACCCAAATAAAGATATTGAGGTAGCGGGAGCAGGTGGGGTCCCCGGCATCGCTGCCAATCTTCCACCACTTGTACATGAGGGTGGGGCTCCACTCTGCGGCAGAGCCCGGCAGAATGTGGCTGAGGCCGCGGTGTGCCATGGCCTGTACTACATTGCGCTCTGAGGCAACGCGGTACCATTCATCTGCCTGTTGTTTTGCACCGACGCGCTCGTAGTAGAGTGCCAGTTCATAGGGGGCACGGCCCACATACCATGCTTGCCCCTCGCTGTGGCGGGCAGCTACTTGGCGCAGCATTTCTACAGCTAATTCCTCATTCTTTTCAATGCCCTCGCCATGCAGTTTCATGAGGGCGGCGTGCATGCGGGCCTCGGGGTTGCCCATGGAGGCCGCACGGCTGAAGAGGATGTAGGCCTCTTTGGCGTTACCGGCATTTTTCAGCTGCAAAGCCTTGCAGTAGATGGCGGGGGCTATGTTGAGGGAGTCCGCAATATCCAGGTATTTTTTTGCAAGCTCTGCGTTGGGTGCAACGCCGTTTTTGCCGTTTAAGTAAGAGTCTGCCAGCAGCCAAGCCATTTGCCCGGCGTTGCGGTCTGCCTTGCTCAGCGCGGTGCTGTCTGCGGCGGTATCAGCAATTTGTGCAGCATAGCTCAGGGCCTTGGGTAAATCTTGGGGCACGCCGATTCCCTTGGCGTATGTTTGGAAGAGGCGTTCTCTGGCGGCGGGGGTGTCTGCCTGCTCCAAATGGGCAATGCCGGCAGCGGCGTTTTGCTCCGTACCGAGGCCCTCTTGCTCCATATTGCCGAGAATCTCCAGTGCAATGCGTTGCCGTTGTGTGAGCTCTTTGCCGGGTTCAATGGAAGCTACCACGGCTTGGTGGAGTTGGTAGGCTTTGGTGTAGAAGTTTTTGCTCTCCTCGGGGCTGTAGTTTTTGAAGTGCTCTCCCAGAATGATGGCAGAGGTGGCGTCCCCCAGCTCGCAGGCGCGGGAGAGCAGGGTAACAGCCTTTTGCGGGTTGGGTTGCAGGTAAATATCCCCACGCAGGTATTGCAGCCCCAGCTCTCGCATGGCGGCTATGTCTCCGGACTCCGCCCGGGCCTCTTTTAAGGCGATGACGCGGTGGAACCAAGCCTCTGCCTGTGCCACTTGGCCTTTTTGGGCATACGCGGCGTATACTTGGTAGGCTGCATCAAGCTCGCCGGCATCCGCTTGTTTTTTGAGCTCGGCAAGCTCTGCCTCCGGCTCTGTGTTATCGCTGTTGTACTGCGGCTGCGGGGTGGCTGTTTGCGGGGCCGGGGTGGCGGGTGTCTCCTGTGCCCACAATAGGGGGCTGCTCAATAAAAATAAAAAGATTCCTGCGTGTTTCATGGTGTGGTGGCGTATGGGGTTCTGACGCTGCGTGCCTGCTTTTTGTTCAATATAACACAGCCCTGCGTTGGGGCAGGGCCGTGTTAAAAATCTTTAGCGATGATCAGGGCGTCGCTTGTTGAAGGAGCGGAAGCTCTTGCGGGCGCCGCCGCCAAAGCCGCCACGGCGTTCACCGCCCTCGCGGTTGCCGAAGGAGCGGCGTTCCCCGCCAAAGCCGCCACGGCGTTCACCACCCTCGCGGTTGCCGAAACTGCGGCGTTCCCCGCCAAAGCCGCCACGGCGTTCACCACCCTCGCGGTTGCCGAAGGAGCGGCGTTCTCCGCCGAAGCCGCCATTGCGGGAGTCGTAGGAATCTCTCTTGGCGCGGGGGGCTTTGCCGAAGGGGCGGCGGCCATTATCGCGCTCGGGCTCAAAGGCCTCGCCATCCGTAAACTTGGTGGAGGATTCCAGAGCCTCCTCCTCGGTCTCAAAGTCTGCCGGGTTGAAGACGTAATCGTCGTCCTCATCTGCCGGGGCAGACTCCTGTTGCTGTTGCGTGCGCGGTTTGAACACTTGTTTAGCACCCAGCAGACCCTTGCGGCGGCGCGGGTTGGCGGAGGCTTGGGCAATCTGCTCGGCATCAAGCAAGGTGGCGTGGCCGGGCTCCAAATCTCCGCCCCACAAAGAGCCGATGCGAACACGCACCAGTTTCTTGACACGGAAACCCAGGCAAGAGAACATTTGGCGCACTTGGCGCTTCAAGCCTTGCTCCAGCACCACGCAGGCGCGGCGAGCGCTCAGGCGTGATACATATTTGGCCTTGGCTTGGCCCTCGGGTATGCGCACACCCTTCAGCAATTGAATCAATACGCTGCTGTCAAATGCCTGGTCCAGCGTTACCCAGTACTCTTTTTCAATGCCGCCCTTGGGGTGGCCGATGCTCTGGCTGAGCACACCGTTGTTGGTGAAAAGCAGCAAGCCCTCGCTGTCGGCATCCAAACGGCCTATGTAGTTGGCGTAGCGGTATTTGGCCGGCAGCAGGTCGTACACCGTGCCGATGGCTCCCTGGGCATCCCTGCTGCATACATAGCCACGCGGTTTGTTGAGCAGCACCACTACCTCCTCTTTGGGGGTGGCATGGCGGCCGTCCACTTTTACAAAGTCTGTGGGCAATACGCGCAGCCCAGGGGTATCAACGGCTTTGCCGTTCACTTCCACTCGCCCCTCGGCTATCAGTCTGTCTGCCGCGCGGCGGGATTCATAGCCACAGGAGGCCAAAAATTTGTTGAGTCGTACGCTGCCCTCCGGGGCAGGCGGGTATGGGGTTTCTTCTGTCATGGTGTGTATATGTGTGCGCGCTCTCGCGCGCGTGTGAAAAGGTGTGCATGAAGAGCCTCGCGGTATGGCACCGTGAGGCTCCGGAAAATGTTGTTTTGTAAACCCTCAGCAGAGGAGGGCCGGCGAGAACGGCATCAGGCCTCGAACTTGGTCTTGGGCAGACCGATGGGGCTCTGACCCTGCTTCCACTGACCGCGTTCTTTCATGAGCTTAACACGCTCAAAACGCTTGAGGACAGAACGCTTACCGCCAACGGTACCGGTTGCTTTAAGTGTGGAGTGCTTGGACATATCTGTGTGTGTTGTAAAAGGTTTACCCGCATCACTGCGGAATGGTGGTCGCCATTTATACCTTATTTGTTTCTCTTTGGCAAGCCAAATTTGTGTCTTTTTTTCCGAATCCTGAATTTTCAGGTATAAAATCACCGCTGCGCAGGCGGCAGCGGTGATGTTGAAGGGGAATTAAAGACCGATTTTTTTCAGACCGCCACGAACAGCTTTGCCCGTAGTCTTCTTGGCCTTTTTCTCAGCGTCTTTCTTGGCTTTGGCTTGCGCAGCCTTGGCATCTGCCTTGGCTTTTTGCTGAGCAGCCTTGGCATCTGCCGCAGCTTTGGCGGCCTCTGCCTTCTTGTCTGCTACGGCTTTTTCTGTGTTGCTCTTAGCATTCTCGAAGGCCTCTCTGGTGGCATTTACCTCTGCCTGCATAGCCTCGGCACGGGCTTTAACGGCATCCGCCTCTGCCTGAACGGCTTCTGCTTTTTGCTGAATACCGCTGAGGGTATCTGCCACACCGCTTGAGGCGTTTTCCTTGCCGGCGGTCAAGCCTTTGGCGGCCTCCGTTACTTTCTCCTGAATGGCGGCTTCCGTTTGGTTTTTAGCCTCCTGTACGGCGGCATCTTTCACAGCGTTCAGAAAATCAGACTCTGCTCCACCTGCCACAGCGGCGCACAATACTGCCAGTATGCTTAATTTTTTCATGATTTATGACTATTGGGGTGAAATTGTTATTATGTCGGGCATTTGCGCCCGTTACGCAGGTATCCTACCATATATTATTGTTAATCGTCAAGCTTTCACGCTGTCAGCATTGGCGTTTAAAAACGTGTCTTGTGCGGAGGCGCGTTAACTTTATGATTTACTCTGTAGCGGGGGTATGTTACACTCCCCGTGGTAAGATGGATTTATTTACACCATACGGAAAATCTGAGGAGGCAGAGCAGGGGGATACTCAAATGAGTATGCCCTTGGCGGCGCGCATGCGCCCTGAGTCTTTGGAGGAGGTGGCAGGCCAAAAGCACTTGCTGGCAGAGGGTAAGTTGCTGCGCCGAGCCATTGAGACGGATCGTTTCTCCTCCCTCATTTTCTATGGGCCGCCCGGGGTTGGTAAAACGACGCTGGCCTCTGTGATTGCGCGGCAAACCAGTGCTTACTTTGTGATGCTCAATGGGGTGGAGTCTAACGTGAGCGATATACGCGATAAGATAGCGGAGGCTAAAACGCGTTTCACCCTGCACGGGCAAAAGACGATTTTGTTTGTGGATGAGCTGCACAGGTTTAACAAAGCGCAGCAAGATGTGCTGTTGCCGCATTTGGAGCGTGGCACGGTACGCTTTATCGGTGCCACGACAGAGAACCCGTATTTTGCCATCAATTCTGCCATGTTGTCACGCTCCCAAATTTTCCCGTTGGAGCCCGTGCCGGATGCCGAGATTATTGCCTTGTTGCACCGTGCGGTGGCAGATGCAAAACGCGGTCTGGGTAATATGAAATTGACCGTGGCAGATGATGCCATGGCCCATTTGGCCCTTAAGGCAGATGGCGATGTGCGCAAAGCACTCACTGCGCTGGAGGTTGCCGCTATGTCCACCCCGCCCGATGCCGACGGCACGGTGCGGGTGACATTGGAGGTAGCAGAGGAGTCCATACAAAAAAAGGCCATTAAGTATGACCGCGCGGGCGATGGTCATTATGATACCATATCCGCCTTTATCAAATCCATGCGCGGCAGCGACCCCGATGCTGCGCTCTACTGGCTGGCATTTATGCTCAATGCCGGTGAGGATATTCGTTTTATAGCGCGCCGAATTGTCATTTGTGCCAGTGAGGATGTAGGCTTGGCGGACTCCAACGCGCTGCGGGTTGCCCTGGCGGCGGCACAGGCTGCGGAGATGCTGGGCATGCCCGAGGCCCGTATACCGCTGGCGCATGCCACGGTTTATGTGGCAACCGCCCCCAAGAGCAATGCTGCCTACATGGGCATTAACGCCGCCCTCAAAGATGTGCAGGAGGGTAAGACCCTGGCGGTGCCGGATCACTTGGCCACGCCTACCCGTAAAAAATTGGCGCGCTTGCGTGGCGTGTCTGAGGAAGATACCACCTACAAATACGCCCACGATTTTGGGGATGACCACTTTGTGCCCCAAGCCTACCTGCCGGAGGGCAGGGTATACTACACCCCCACCACCAATGGTATGGAGCTACGCATTACCGAGCGCCTGAACTACCTGCGGCAAAATTTCAACAACCGCAAGTCCTAGGTTGAGGGGCGGTTATCAGAGATTCGCTCCCTCGCATTTCGTACCTCGTATTTCGTACTTCGTATTTTTAATATCCCTGCGCCAGTCTCTTGAGTTTTTTGCTCAAGGTCAATTTGGCAGCGGAGGACACGCGGTCCACAAAAAGGAACCCGTTGAGGTGGTCGCACTCATGCTGCAAGCAGCGGGCCAGCAGGCCGCCACAGTCAATCTCCAGCACGGAGCCATCGAGCTGCGGCAAGGTGGCTTTAACAAACTCCGGGCGGGCAACATTGGCACGTATGTTGTGCACGCTCAGGCAGCCCTCTGTAAAGAGGTATTGCTTGCCGTAGGGCTCTAACGTGGGGTTGATGAACACCAGCGGCATGAGGTCTTGTATGGGCTTTACCACACCGTTTACCGTTGCGGTTTCCGGCTCGGCCTCTTCTTCTTCCTCATCCTTGGGTATATCAATAACAACCAGTTGTATATTTTGGCCTATTTGCGGGGCTGCCAAGCCAATGCCGTTGGCCTCATACATGGTTTCAAGCATGTTGGCAGCAAGCTCTTTGAGGGTATCATCTACTTGTTCTACGGGTGCACATTTGACACGCAGAACCGGATTGCCGTATTGTGTGATGGGAAGAATCATAATGATGAGTCCGGCGAATTCTACAAAGCCGCAGCCCCGATGTCAATCTTTTTATGCATCGGCCACGGGCAAAAATCGTCATTTTTAGTTGTTTTATCTTGTTGCGAACTCCCGGGCCAAATCGATATAGCCCAAGGCGTGGTGGTAGTTTTGCTCCTCCACCTCGGGGGAGAGCGTTTTAACAACTTTGGCGGGGGAGCCCAGCACGAGGCTGTGCGGGGGGATACAGGTGCCCTTTGTTACCAGGGCGTGGGCACCAACAATGGAGCCATGGCCTATGACCGCGCCATCCAACACCACAGCCCCCATGCCGATGAGGCATTTGTCCTCCACCGTGCAGGCGTGCAGGGTGACAGAGTGCCCCACGGTGACATACTCCCCGATGTGGCAGCCCAACTCGTAGTCCACATGCAGGCAACAGTTGTCTTGCACGTTGCTGCCACGGCCTATGGAGATAGGGGCAACATCTGCCCGCACCGTGGTATTATACCACACGGAGGCGGCCTCTGCTACCGTAGCGTTGCCGATAATATCTGCACTGGCGGCAATGAATGCCGGCTTGTCTAACTGTGGGGTACAACCGCGAAATTGCTCTATTGCCATGGGCAAATACTAGCACAAAGAGCCCCGATAAACAAGAATAATAAAAATTAACGCTTGCAATACGGGGCATATCATGATAGTATGCCGCGCGTTCATGATAACTGATTCTCAAGCACTGTATGAGTGGAAACAGCGTGCCGCTGCTCAACCCCAAGGCCGCACCGTGTTGGATTTGGAGGCCGACAGCCTGCACCGCCACCGTGAAAAATTGTGCCTGATTCAGTATGGAGACGCGGATGGTGTGGCGATAATTGACCCGTTGGCTATAGAGGACATGAGCTTGTTTTCCCTGTGGTTGCAGGGGGCAGATGTGTGGATGCACGGGGCTGATTATGATATGAGCCTGCTGCAAAACGCCTTCGGGGTGCTCCCCCACATGATTTTGGATACGCAGATTGCAGCCCGCCTGCTGGGGTTCCGCCAGTTTGGTTTGGCTGCCTTGGTTGAACATTTTTACGGTATCAAGCTCAGCAAAAAGAACCAGAAGGCAGATTGGGGAATGCGCCCCATGCCGGCAGAGATGAAAGCATACGCCCAGGGGGATGTGAAGTTTATGCTGGGTATGGCAGATCAATTGGTGGCTGCCCTCAAAGAAAAAGGCCGTTATGAGTGGTTTTTAGAGAGCTGTGCCCATAACCTGGAGCGCGGGCGTGAGCGTTTTGAATCTAACGACCAAGAGGCTTGGCGCATAAAAGGTTGCGGCAAGTTCAACCGCCGTGGCTTGGCCGCATTGCGCACACTGTGGTATTGGCGGGATAATGAGGCTGCCGTGTGGGATAAACCCTCTTTCATGGTGTGCTCCAATGATGATTTGTTGCGTTGGAGCCTGGCCTTGCAGGAGTTCCGCTCTGCATACCCCAGCCACCATTTCCATGCGCACCGTGCGGCTAGGTTCCGCAAGGCGGTAGAAAAGTTCCAGCTGATGGATGAGGATGAGTACCCCATGCTCCCCAAAAAGCAAAAGCATGAGATAGACCCGGATTTTGACTCCACGCTGGAGCGTTGGACAGCCAAGCGTAATGCCGTGGCCGAGGCTCTGGATTTGGAGCCGACCATTATTGCCACGCGCTACCAATTGGAGTGCATTGCCGCGCACCCCGAAAAGGGCTTGAGCCACCTCATGCAGTGGCAGCAAAAGCTGCTCAGTGAGTAAGCTCAGCGGTAGCGTGCTCCTTGGTCTCGCTCCTCGGTGAGCACTTCGTAGTCTATACCCAGCTTATCCACCATTTTACAGATTTCCTCAAAGAGCATTTTTTGCTCGGGGGTAAACTGCTCAAGTTGCTCTGTATTACGGCGCATGCCGTTTACAAAATCTCGCCCGCGCGACCATGCGTACCATTTATCGGATGGTGAGAAAGTTCCCTTCTCTTTGTTGGTGGAGGCTTTGAACTGACGCATGGTCAACAGTTGTAATAATTTTTTGCAGGCGGGCAGTGCAATCTCCGGGGTGGCGCTGTAATCGGTCTCCAGCATGGAGTAGAGGTTGATGGCCTCTGTAAGATTGCCGATTTGCTCTGCCAGCTCCGCCCTTTTGAAAAGGGTGGAAACTCGGCATGCGGGGGAGGGGGCGGCTTTGAGAATTTCCTCGGTTGTTTGCAGGGCCTCTGTATAGCGTTGTTGTTTTTCCTGTAGCAGCAGCAGCCCCTGCAAGGCCAGTTGCATGATGGCCGGAGCAGGGGATGTGGCTGATTTACGGTACAACGCCTCGGCCTCTGCTGTGCCTTGAGGCGTTGCAGCCAGGGCATCGGCCAGTAGTAATTGAATGTCCTCAGCCTCGGGCTGTGAGGTGAGGATGTTACGGCAGGTTTCAACTGCGGCTGCATGTTGTCCCGTGGCGTGCAGGTATTGCGCCAGCATTTTATCGGCGTAGGTGTAGGAGCCTGCCGGTGTGGCTGCTTGTAATTCTCGGGCGAGGGTATCGAGCTCTGCACGGGGGGCATCCTCTCGGTTTAACAAAGCCTCCAACTGCACAGCCAAATACAGTGGCCGCAGGCTTTGGCTGTTAGATAACTGTTGAGCCGCAGCGCTATCCTCGCTCAGCTTTTTAATGAAGGGGATCAGGGCGGGGGCCTGGGTGCCATGGGCTGCTTCTTCCTCAAGAATCTGTATGACCTGTTGTGTTGGTAAATCTGCCCGGTATAACAGGGGTAGGCGGTAGGGGCAGTCCGTGTAATCCGCTTCTTTAAAATAGCGTTTCGCCAATTCGGCCTGTTCTGCACCCTGCGTGTAGCAGGCTGCTATGTAAAAGGCGTATGCGCGCGTGGCGGAATCCGCATGGTGCGTGGCTTCTTTTACGGTGTTGAGACATGCGGTTTTCTCTTCTGCCGTGCGGCGGTAATCTGCCAAGCTCAGCTCAGCCTTGAGTAAATGCAGGTATGGGGTAGGTTCCCCTGTGGCGGGATAGTCGCAAAACTCATAAGCGCGGTCAAAGTCCTTGCCCGAAAAACGCTCCGGCTGTGCTAAAATGGCACTCATGAAACACTCCATGGCGGTTTGCCGCCCCTGTGCGGGGGTGCTGTATTGTTGCAGGTAGCTCTCTGTCAATAATTTTACCTGCTCTGCATATACGGCATCGGTGCGGGGGTGTTTTGCCAAATGCTGTATGGCAGCTGCATGCTCTGCCTCATTTGTTGGTATGCTCACTACGGGCGTGTGGGTAGTTGCCGGTAATTCTGCATGTTGTACCGGCATGTGCAGTTTTGTTTGTTGCGTGGGGGTGCTTTTGCTTTCTTTTGAGGGGGCATCACAAGCTGCCGGCAGCAGTACGCAGCAGCATAATGCTGCGTGAAGTGTCCGTGAGTGTTTCATGCTGCCTATAGTAGCAGGTTATGCGGGCTTTGCAAAGTAAATTGTACCGGCTACACTCTATTTATTCTGTTTAATATCCGATTCAATTAACACGCATCATCTGTATCTCTTGCGGCGGGTGGTAAGGGCTGCCAGCGCAAGGAGACTGAGGGTGGCTGTGGTGGGCTCGGGAATGGAGGCTGCCATAATGCTGTTGTTTTGATAAATGAAGCTGATGTTTGTGTACTCCTTATTTTCAGGAGATATGAAAACAAGATGGTCTCCTAAATCTGTACCTTTTGCTATTTGCTTCCCGCCGATGATGAGTTTGCTGATATCGGTAAAGAAGGGCAAATTTTCATCCACTGAGGATAAAGTAATGGTCTGCCCCTCTGCCAGTGTTAAAATGTGGTTATTAAGGGTGACGGATGTTTCTAAAATAATTTGCTTTGCGGCGGATAAATCCAAGTCTGCATTAACATGGGCAGGCACGGTGACGGCGTTTTTGAGCGAGAAGGTGGTGGCGGCTTGAAGCGAGGCTATAAAAGTACCCGTTACCACAATGGGCTCCTTGCTGCTGAGGGAGGCACCTGCCTCTAAGGTAAGATTTGCAAGGTTAAGGGCTAAGTCGCTGTGCAGGGTGGCTGCTTGGCGTATCAGCATATCTGCCCCGGCGGCAAGTGCCGCATTTTCCCCGGCTTTGAACTCATAGCCCTTGGCTGCAACCTCTATGTGGCTTGCGGATACGGTGCCGTTGATGGTGATTTTGCGGTTAGCTTCCACTGCGTGGTCATCAAATAACACGGCCCGCCCATCCGTTGCGTAGGTGTGGTAATAGCCATGGTGCTCGGAGTCGATGTTGCTGCCATTGACGTGAATATCCCACCTGGTGGATTCTGTGGGCAGGGCCTCTGTAGTGGCGGTTTGTTGCTCCCACACACCGCTGTGTCCGTTCCATACTTGGGCTTCGTTGCTCACATTTCTATACTCTGCCAGCATGTTTTGCAGCACTTGCGGGGTGTTGATTTGGGTAATACCGCTCACGTAGTATGTGTGCCCTGTGATAAAAGGAGTTTGGTGCGTAGCATCTGTATAGAGAGCCAGTTTACCATCTGACTCCGTTTTAATGTATAGTTGTGTTAATTTGGGGGTATATGTGCCACTTGGACCGGTTGAACCTTGGCTCGTTTCGTAGCTGGGGAGGCGGCAATCATCAGAGTCTGCAATGATGAGCGATTTTATACTGCCATCGCTATTGGTGGTAAGACCATAACATGTGAGGGTGTGCGGATTGGTGCCGTTTGTTACGTTGAGGTGGGCAATGAGTCCGGCTTCTGTTTGGGTGTAGGTACCGTTTGATTCTGTAATGCCTAAGGCAGGGAGCAGGGCTGTTTTAAGCGAGGCGAGGGTGCCTATGCCTGTAATGGTGGCAGTTTGTCCATCTGTATTAGATTGCCCGTTTTTTACTGCGCCAAAGTAGTCACTGTAATAACCACCTTGGCCTTCTACCCAAGTAAAGAACCAGTTGGTGCCGGTGGCTACTTCTCCCCCCATGTTAGAGAACCCGCTGTTGTATAGGGCTTTCATTACATTCAGGCGCATGGGATCTGTTATGACCGGACTATTGCTTGGGTTCATCACGTTGTAGAGCTCTCGCGTGTAATCTGTACCGTAGGGAAGTTGCTGATTACCTTTGTAGAAAACTCCGTAGTAGCTCTGCCAATATTGTATCATGTTACTGGCTGTATGCGCCCAGCACATGAGGCTGTCTCCGTAACTGCTTCCTGCAACCCATCCTTTTTGGCTGTCATAAAAACGAGTTGAGTTTTGCAGTTCTGTTTTACCAAATGTCAAAATACCATTGGTAAATGTAGCGGCAACCCCTTCTGCAACAAAACCTCGCTCTAAATTAACGGTGTCTCCCACTGCTGCGTGTAGTATGGAGGCTGTGCAGAACAGGGTTGATATAATACAGCTTCTTTTCATGATAATACGCATGAAATTTGTTTATTATCTGCTTGTCATGCCGAAGCTTTAGCAGCGGCGCGACGGCGGCGGGTGGCAAGGACTGCCAGCGCAAGGAGACTGAGGGTGGCTGTGGTGGGCTCGGGAATGGAGGCTGCCATAATGCTGTTGTTTTGATAAATGAGGCTGATGTTTGTGTACTCCTTATTTTCAGGAGATATGAAAACAAGATGGTCTCCTAAATCTGTACCTTCTGCTATTTGCTTCCCGCCGATGATGAGTTTGCTGATATCGGTAAAGAAGGGCAAATTTTCATCCACTGAGGATAAAGTAATGGTCTGCCCCTCTGCCAGTGTTAAAATGTGGTTATTAAGGGTGACGGATGTTTCTAAAATAATTTGCTTTGCGGCGGATAAATCCAAGTCTGCATTAACATGGGCAGGCACGGTGACGGCGTTTTTGAGCGAGAAGGTGGTGGCGGCTTGAAGCGAGGCTATAAAAGTACCCGTTACCACAATGGGCTCCTTGCTGCTGAGGGAGGCACCTGCCTCTAAGGTAAGATTTGCAAGGTTAAGGGCTAAGTCGCTGTGCAGGGTGGCTGCTTGGCGTATCAGCATATCTGCCCCGGCGGCAAGTGCCGCATTTTCCCCGGCTTTGAACTCATAGCCCTTGGCTGCAACCTCTATGAGGCTTGCGGATACGGTGCCGTTGATGGTGATTTGGCGCTTGTCTTCCACCGCGTGGTCATCAAATAACACGGCCCGCCCATCCGTTGCGTAGGTGTGGTAATAGCCATGGTGCTCGGAGTCGATGTTGCTGCCATTTACGTGGATATCCCAACCGGTGGATTCTGTGGGCAGGGCCTCTGTAGTGGCGGTTTGTTGCTCCCACACACCGCTGTGGCCGTTCCATACTTGGGCTTCGTTGCTCACATCTCTATACTCTGCCAGCATGTTTTGCAGCACCTGCGGGGTGTTGATGTAGGAAACTTCGCCGATGTAATAAGAGCCCCAACGCGATGAAAGGTTTTTATCTGTGTATAGAACAATTTTGTCGTTTTCTATAGCTACATAGCGTTGGGAGATATTGGAGGGCCAAGTGATTTTGTCATCAGAGTCGGCTATGAGGATGGATTCAAGATTCCCGTCTGAATCAGTGGTAAAACCATAACACGTAATAAAATGTCCGGTGCCGTTATCATTCCAAAGTCCGATGACGGGGATATTTCCGGATTGTACTTGTTTTCCGTTATCTATGCCGAATCCTTTTAAAATGAGATTTTTCACGGCATTAAGATCAGTGTTCGCAAAAGCAGAACCGGTGGTCGAGTTGTTTTTGTCTCCTAATGCCTCGATAGCGGCAGAATACACTGTTGTATATGCCAGTCCATTGAGATTTTGAGGTTGTGTATAGGCCTCTGTGTCTTGAGGCATAGACTCGTAATAATTCTTATAATACCCACCTGTGTATTGAGATTTAAAATAAAATCCGTTATCTCCTTGTAAATCCGTTTGCCCTCTGAAAAACCATTCTGCTGCCGCTTTAATGGTACCTCCCATGTTGACTGATATATTGTGGTACATGTCTCGCGCAACATCCAAAAACTTTGGATTCGGTATGTTATATTGTGTATCCTCATACATGCCGTCATCGCCTAAGATAGTTGTTGTATCTGTGCCAATGTTGCCGTATGGAAGGGGCATTTCGTTAAATGATGTTTGAGGATAGAGACTGCCTACCTGGGTGCCGTTATCCGTGAAATAAATGCCTTGCTGAGGTTTTGCAAAAACGCCATAGTAACTTTGCCAATATTGGATACTGTTGGCAGCAGCGTGAGCCCAGCACATAAGACTGTCGGATTTTAACGATGTAACCCATTCTGCCCCTTTTGTACTGTCGTAGAATCGTGTTGATTCTACCCTGTTTGGCACAAGTGTACCATCTGTTTGTTGGTCAAGAACAACGCCGTCTGCAACATAGAAAGAAGTGTCTACATGGCTTCCGACTGCTGCTACTGCGACCGACGCAGTCGGGAAAAGCGTAAGGATGATGAGCGCTCGTTTCATGATAAACGGTGAATGGTTGCTTTTAATGCCTATTATTTAACAGTATATTAGTAGGAATTCAAGAAAAAAGTTAAAAAAAGGAAAATAACAAGAAAAAGCAGGGATGGAGAGGAGTAGGGAAGGCGTGACACAAAATAAAATTTGACTGTGCTTGACAATAGTTGCTATAAGCGTATAATACCGACCTCATGAACGCCGACGAAACAATCAAGAGCACGCCGCTGTGTGATAAGCATGAGGCCTTGGGGGCCAAGATGGTACCCTTTGCAGGCTGGAACATGCCCGTACAGTACTCCGGAATTTTAGCAGAACACCACGCCGTACGCAACGCCTGTGGTGTTTTTGATATATCTCACATGGGCCAGTTCCTGGTCAGCGGTGAGGGGGCCACAGAGTGGCTTAACCGCATGTTCACCAATAATCTGAATAAGCTGGTGGACGGCATGGGGCAGTACTCCATGATGCTCAATGAGAAAGGTGGCGTGATAGATGACCTTATCATCTACCGGTTGGACAAGGATGATTTCTTTGTAGTGGTAAACGCCAGCATGATTGATGAGGACTACGCTTGGCTTACCGCCCGCAAGCCCGAGGGGATCTCCCTGGTGAACAAGAGCGATGCCTATGTGGGCTTGGCTATTCAGGGACCCGAGTGTGAGGCCGTGTTTGCCAAGATGTGCCCGGGCGTAGAGCTGCCGGTGCGCAACGGTATACTTCAGTTCGAGGCCGATGGCGATGCCTGCGTGGTATGCCGCACCGGTTACACCGGCGAGAATGGTTTTGAGTTTTTCTGCCCCGCAGAACAGGGGGTGAAGTGGTTTGAGAAGAGTATTGAGTGCGGTGCGCTGCCCTGCGGCCTTGGTGCCCGAGATAGCCTGCGCTTGGAGATGTGCTACTCTCTCAATGGCTCCGACCTGTCCCCGGAGAAGACCCCGCTTGAGGCCGGGCTCTCTTGGTGCTGTGATTTGACAAAAGACTTTATCGGCGTAGAGGTGCTGCGTGAGCAGAAGGCTGCCGGCCGCCCCACTGCCCTTGTGGCCATTGAGTACACCGGCAAGGGAGCACCGCCCCGCCACGGTTATGAAGTACAGCTGCCCAACGGTACTCCGCTGGGTGAGATTTGCAGCGGCGTTCTCTCTCCCTCTCTGGGTAAGGGTATTGCCATGCTCTATGTTCCCGCCACTCACAGCAAGATTGGCACCGAGGTGAACGTAGTAGTACGCGGCAAGGCTGTGCCCGCCGTTATCATCAAGAAACCTTTCCTCAAAAAATAACCCCTGACAACTAAAATACATATTATGAGCAACCCTGCTGATTACAAGTATTCCTCCGAGCACGAATGGATTAGCCCCGCTGTTGATGGCGTGGTAACGCTCGGCATCACCGATTTCGCTCAGGCTGAGCTGGGTGAAGTTGTATACGTAGACCTCCCCTCCGTTGGCGACACTTTCTCCAAGGATGATTCCATCGGTGCTGTTGAGTCCACCAAGGCTGCTTCCGATATCTACACCCCCGTATCCGGTGAGATTGTAGAGGTGAACGAGGCTCTGGATGCCGAGCCCAACACCGTGAACAACGATGCCTTTGGTGCCGGTTGGATCTGCAAGATTAAGCTTGATGACGCCTCCGAGCTCGATGAGCTGATGGATGCCGACGCTTACACCGAGTTCTGCAAGTAAAGCATGATACCAAAGCCTTGCGCGTGGTAAGGAGCAGGGGGCTATACCCCGCTCGCAAGCCCTCGCAAGGCTTTGCTGCTTTTTTAATTTCTTAATCCAAGCATATTATGATTACTGCTCAAACATCTTTTATCCCCCGCCACATTGGCCCCAATGAGGCAGATACTGCCGCCATGTTGGCTGCTATCGGCTTTGATTCTCTGGATTCCATGACGGAGGCCATTGTGCCCGCCGACATTCGCCTGAAAGCCCCGCTTGATTTGCCCGCCCCCATGGCAGAACAAGAGGCTTTGGCTGCCTTGCAGAGCATGCTTTCTGCCAACAAGCCTGTGCGCAGCCTTATTGGCCAGGGCTACTATGGCACCTACCTGCCTGCCGTTATTCAGCGCAATGTGTATGAGAACCCCAGTTGGTACACTGCTTATACTCCCTACCAGCCCGAGATTGCTCAGGGACGTTTGGAAATGCTCATGAACTTCCAGACCATGATTGCCGGGCTTACCGGTTTGCCCATTGCCAATGCCTCTATGCTGGATGAAGGCACCGCCGCAGCCGAGGCCGTGCACCTGTGTGTGAGCGAGAAGCGCAAGAGCGATACCTTCTTTGTGGCAGATACCTGTTTCCCCCAGACGATTGACGTAATCCGCACCCGTTGCGAGACCACGGGCGTGAACCTGATTGTGGGCGACTGGAAGAGCTTTGACCCCGCCTCTGTGCCTACCTTGGCCGGTGTGCTGGTGCAGTACCCCGACAACTTGGGTGCTGTGGAGGATTACGCTGCCTTCTTTGAGAAGTGTCATGCTGCCAAGGTGCTTTGCTGTGTTGCCGCAGACCTGATGGCACTGACCGTGCTCAAGGAACCGGGTGCTTTCGGGGCAGATGTTTGCGTGGGCACCACGCAGCGTTTCGGTATCCCCATGGGCTATGGTGGCCCCGCCGCTGCTTACATGGCTTGTACAGATGCTCTTAAGCGCAAACTGCCCGGCCGCTACATTGGCAAGTCTATTGATAAGGACGGCAAGCCCGCCTACCGTTTGGCGTTGCAGACCCGCGAGCAGCACATTCGCCGTGAGAAGGCAACCTCCAACATCTGCACGGCGCAGGTGCTTACCGCGCTGCTCTGCACATTCTATGCCATGTACCAAGGCCCCGAGGGGCTCAAGAACGTGGCTACCACGGCTCACCGCCTGGCTGCAGGCTTTGCTGCTGCCGTTAAGGCTGCCGGTTACACTGTGCCTGCGGTAGATTTCTTTGATACCGTGGCCTTTGTTGCCCCCGGTAAGGCAGATGAGCTTGTTGCCGCTGCTCTTTCCGCGGGTTACAACATCCGCAAGGTGAATGCCGATACGGTATCTGTCTCCTTCGATGAGACAACGACGGATGCCGACTTGACCGCCCTTTGCGCGGCTTTGAACCTGCCGCAGGCAGAGGTGCCCGCAGCCCCTGTATGGGGTGAGCAGTGGAACCGCAGCAGTGCCTTCTGTACAGAGACATGCTTCAATGCCTTCCACTCCGAGACGGAGATGATGCGCTACATCCACACACTGGAGTGCAAGGACCTTGCCCTGAACGAGGCCATGATTCCGCTGGGCTCTTGCACCATGAAGGCCAACTGTGCCGCTATCATGATGCCCATCACATGGGCCGGTGTGACGGAGTTGCACCCCTTCGCCCCCGCAGACCAGTGCCAAGGCATGCGTGCCATGTTGGAGCAACTCAAGCAGTGGCTTGCCACGGTTACGGGGTTCCACGGCGTGTCTCTGCAACCTAACTCCGGTGCTGCCGGTGAGTTTGCCGGCTTGCTCACCATTCACCGCTACCAAGTGGCACAGGGTGAGGGGCACCGCAATGTATGCCTTATCCCCAACTCTGCACACGGTACCAACCCTGCCTCTGCCGCTATGGCCGGCTTTACCTGCGTGCCCGTGAAGTGCGATGATAAGGGGAACATTGACGCTGCCGACCTTAAGGTGCAGGCCGAGAAACACCGCGATAATCTTGCCGCACTCATGGTTACCTACCCCTCCACCCATGGTGTGTACGAGAGCGGTGTGGCAGACCTTTGCCGCATTGTTCACGAAAACGGTGGCCAGGTATACATGGACGGTGCTAATATGAACGCTCAGTGCGGGCTTACCAACCCCGGTACCATTGGGGCGGACGTGTGCCACCTCAATCTGCACAAGACCTTTGCCATGCCCCACGGCGGTGGCGGCCCCGGTGTAGGCCCCATTTGCTGTGCAGAGCATCTTACCCCGTACCTGCCCGGTCACATTTGTGACGACGCTCAGTCTCAGTCTGCCGTGTCCTCTGCGGAGTATGGTTCTGCGGCCATTTGCCCCATTACTTGGATGTACTTGGCTATGATGGGCCATGAGGGGCTCAAGCGTGCTTCTCAGATGGCTATTCTCAACGCAAATTACATTGCCAAGCGTTTGGAAAACCACTTCCCGACCCTCTACTCCGGTGCCAATGGCTTGGTGGCTCACGAGTGTATTCTCGATACCACCATCATGCTCCGCAAGAGTCACCTCTCTGTGGATGATATGGCTAAGCGCCTTATGGACTACGGTTTCCATGCTCCCACCATGAGTTTCCCGGTGCATGATACGCTTATGGTGGAGCCCACGGAATCTGAGAGCAAGTATGAGCTGGATCGCTTCATTGAGGCCATGATTGGTATTCATGGAGAAATGGAGGCTGTGGCTAATGGCTCCGTACCGGCAGATGATAATGTGATGGTGAATGCCCCGCACACGGCACTGGCTGTAACAGCTGATGAGTGGAACCACGCTTATACGCGTGCTCAGGCTGCATACCCCGCAGCTTGCCAACGCTTGCACAAGTTCTGGCCTTCCTGCTCCCGAGTAGAGAATGCTTGGGGCGACCGCAACTTCTGCTGCACTTGCGATACTCTCGCCGAACAGCAATAATTCGCTCAAAAAAAATCCCGTTCACCTGCTGAGTTCAGGTGAACGGATTTTTTTGCAAATGTGCCGATGTATAGCCAAAAGTCCTTTGCAAAAGTGCAAAAGATAGGCCAAAAGTCCTTTGTAAAAGTGCCAAAGATAGGCCAAAAGTCCTTTGTAAAAGTGCCAAGGATAGACCAAAAGTCCTTTGTAAAAGTGCCGAAGATAGACTAAAAGTCCTTTGTAAAAGTGCCAAAGATAGGCCAAAAGTCCTTTGTAAAAGTGCCAAAGATAGACCAAAAGTCCTTTGTAAAAGTGCCAAAGATAGACCAAAAGTCCTTTGTAAAAGTGCCAAAGATAGACCAAAAGTCCTTTGTAAA
>SUVJ01000022.1 GCA_015062045.1 Akkermansiaceae bacterium | reverse complement strand
AACGGCTTGTGCAGGGATACCCTTTCCCACGCGCGTCGGGAGGCTGAGAGACCTGCTCCTAAGCCGCTGAGGAAAATATACAGCATTTAAAATGCTGTACTTGCGCAAAATTATTGTATTTCAATAACATAGAGGCTTCCGCAGCATCGAAAATACAAGGTAATGCGTTTCAGGTTTTTATCTCTTAACATATTTTTTTTAGTATTTTATAACTTTTAGACTTGCTACAGCATTTTAAATGCTGTATATTTTCCTCAGCGGCTTAGGAGCAGGTCTCTCAGCCTCCCGACGCGCGTGGGAAAGGGTATCCCTGCACAAGCCGTTCTAAACTCTTAATAATCAAACCTTACAATCATAAAAAAAACAATCATAGCATTAATAGCACTTGCTGGCATGGCTGTTGCGGAACAGGCAATTACTTTAACGGGACTTACAGATAACAGCCTGTCCTCGGGAACTTATAATTTTACTTGGGATACCAGCTCCATAGGAACATCTTTAGACTCTTGGGAGCTCTCCTTTGTCATGACGCCCAGCGCTAATAGTGCGGAAGAGGTAGTTTCGACATCTGGTACCAGCAAAGGCAGCATTCGCATTAAGAAGTATCAAGGTGCGTTGTGGATTAACCGTGAACTGGATAGCACCAATCAGACTAAATTGGAAGACTATCCCTTACTAACCGATGGCACAGCTATTACACTAACATTCCGCTATGTAGCCGAGGAAAATCCGAACGGAGAGCTCACAGGCAATGGTCTAATTACTCTTACTACCAAGTACATAGACAGCCAGTCAGTTGAACAAACATTCACGTGCTCCCAAGATGTTAATAGTACCGATGAAGTGAAAGCTATAACCAAATTCACGAACGGGCAAGCTTTGTTGAGTACGAATAATGGCAAAACAACATTTACCAACATTACACTTACCCAACTGGATAACAAGCTGGTACCCGAGCCCACCACGGCTACACTTTCCCTGCTGGCTTTGGCTGGTCTGGCAGCACGTCGTCGCCGTCGCTAAAGCTATGGCGTGACAAGCCGCCGTCGGGCTTCTTGTTGATACGCCCAGACAGGCCGCAAGTAAGAAACAACAAATTCGAGTGGGGTAACCAAGCCCCGCATTGCGCACCCGCCCTAGGTTTCTATACCGATGGGCGGGACTTTTTTGACAAGTGTCCCCAAGTATGGACACTTATTTTTCTTCTTTCTTCAAATCCATCACGTCCGAGTCAATGGGCTGCGGACACCCGGACAAAGTTGCAGACGCTATCTCTGACGCCATCCTCGATGCTTGCTTAGCGCAGGATCCAGAAAGCAGTGTTGGCTGTGAAACGCTGGTAAAGGGTAATCAGGTTGTGCTTGCCGGGGAAATTACCACCAAGGCAAAGCTTGACTACGAGCAGATTGTCCGCGATACAGTCCGCGACATCGGCTACCGCACAGCTCAGGATGACCCTGTTTTCAATTCTGAAAGCCTACGCGTCACCAACCTAATCTGCGAGCAAAGCCCTGATATCGCTCTCGGCGTTGATGAAAACAAGGGAGAGGGGAAAGAGCAAGGTGCTGGTGACCAAGGTATGATGTTCGGCTACGCTTGCAATGAAACGCCGGAGCTGATGCCAGCTCCCATCATGTTCGCCCACCGAATCATGCGGAAGCTTGAGGGCGTTCGGAAGAGCGGGGCTTGTGCTTGGCTTCGCCCGGATGCCAAATGCCAAGTGACAGTTGAGTACGACTATGAGGGCAAGCCTTGTCATGTAAGCGCGGTCGTGTTGAGTACTCAGCATTCCGAAAGCGCGACTAGTATAACGTTCGGTAATTAGTCAGCCCTACAAATTGAGGACCTCTAAAAACTCGACAAATGGCAATTTGTAGGTGTGAGCATCTCAATCCATCGCAGTGGCTTTGCTTGCTTCGTATTTTGTATTTCACATTTCGTACTTCCAAGCCCCCTTGCGGGGCGAAATAACATAGGCAGGCGGTCAAGCGTGCACGCAGTGCGCGCGCGACCCCTGCTGATTATCAAAAAAATATAGAGCCCGACGAACAACGCGAGGAGGCCGACACAATCCCCACGAGGGGTGTTAACCCCGAGTCACTCCCCGCTCCGGGCTTACGCCCTGCGCTATATACATCTGTCGGCCTCGTCGCTACGCGCCTCGGGCTCGGGTTTCTTTTTTACCATGTGCAGGGGCTTCTTTGTCACGGCGTAGGGCTCAGCCCGAAGACGGAACGCCCCTGCCTATATTATTTCGCCCCACAAGGGGGCTATCAAATTCGGCGGGCATTCGCCCGCGGGCAACGATATTTTTTTATTTCGCCCCGTGCGGGAGCGAAGTGAGATTGCGGCTGCGCCGCAGTGAGATTTAAGCGAAAGCTCAAGTGAAATTGTTGCGCCGAGGCGCAACAGTGAGATTGAGCCTGCAAAGCAGGCTCAGTGGTGGAATAATGTGAGCCCGTAAGGGCAAAGCTTTCATGTGCCGTAGGCACCCTTCATGCGGGCGAATGCCCGCCGAAATCAGAGCCCCGCCGGGGCTCAATAATTCGGCTCGCCGGCTCTCGCCTTCTCCCCCACAACTACCAATTTGTAGGGGTGCCGGAGATCCGTAGGATGCAAGATAAATAGTTTTTATCGAGTTTTTAGAGATGCCCAAATATGCCCCCCCTTCATCTGTATGCGGCATCCTTTGCCATCAGCACGCAGACAACCACTGCGCCACGGCCGGCAGAGCCTCAACATCCGCAGGCAGCCAGGGGATGCTGTGTAAGGTCTCAGCACGCAACCAGCAAAAGGCTGTGTGCTCTCGCAATTGAATGCTACCCTGCTCTATCTTGCAGGCATAACAGAACATGCGCAGGTGAAAAGCGGGGTAATCCCACTCAATGGTATGCAATAATTCGCCCACGGAGATGCTAAGGCCCAGCTCCTCCCGAATCTCTCGCACTACGGCAGCCTGCGGTGCCTCCCCGGGCTCTATCTTACCACCGGGAAACTCCCACCCGCCCCCATGCTTATGCGGCGGGCACTGCGTTGCCAACACGCGCCCTGCCCCATCTCCTATCACCGCTGCCACCACTTCTATTGTTTTTCGCTGCTCTAACATCTGATACCGGAATTGTACCATATGTGCCCTCTTACATGCAAGTTTTATCAAATATCAGACGTTTTACATCTAATTTCCTACCTTTTTTATGAAGATTTTAAATTTTTAGCTTGACTTGTTAAAAAAGGATAACTAAAATGCGCGCGCCGCGCAAAAGCACCACGACAAGATGCCGTAAAACGCGAAACAACTCACGCCATTTTCATATAGCCATGAACCGTCAGGAAATCACACTTCCGCAAGGCACGGTCGGGATACACAACCGGCCGACAGGCTACATTTTTTATCCGCTCGGCAAGCCACCGCACAAAAAGAAGTTAGTTGTTTTCAACTAATAAAAATTGATAACAAAATTTAAATCAGCTAAACTTCTTACACAGACCATGAACCTGCGACACATCACAAGATTCACCTACAAATTCACCAATTTTCAAGGCTGGCGCGTAGCCATACGCCGCCAAGGCTACACGCTTACCCGCTATTTTTCTGACCGCCAATATGAGAACGAAGAAACGGCATATGAAGAAGCCGTACAATTTCGGGATATGGTACTGGCAGAGCTGGCGGCCAACCCCGGCAACGAACTGGCAGTATTAACCCGCCACAAAGAGCAAGCACGCCCACCTCAATACCCGGCCGGGTTAAAACCAAGCCCCACCTCATCAAAGCAAGAGGAAAACACCCCCGGAGCATGCAGCATGCGCAGCAACAAGGTATTACAGAGCATCCTGCAAAAAGTTTGCCGTCGGCTCAGCTTAGACACCGCCAGTGTGCTCAAGCTCTCGCTCTACCTTTTCTCCATGCAATACGGTGTTGCCGCCACGCCGGAGCGGCAAGCCAATGCAGGCCTTCCTTTTCCGCAGCAGGCACTTCGCAGCAATAACACAGAGCCGCAGCCTAACCTGCACCACATCATCTCCGAGCTCGAAAAAACCGCCCGCTTGGCCGGGTTACCCAGTTTTGCAGAGTTTTCAACAGGCAGATCCCCCATGCCAACGGCAACTGAGGCAGAGCAACCACCGCCCCCACCGGAGGATGTGCCCAAAAAAATGCGTCCACCACGCCCATCCCCCCCGTTTGTTACCATACCCACCAAACTCAGCCGCCCTTCTATCACCTATTACAAACATTTTTACAACTCGCCGCGCAAGCAATTAATGATGCCTTTGCCCCCGCTTGCGCGCACGGCTCCTCACAACGGCGTTACCGGTCAACACCATCCGGATTTAAAAATCGCCTCTGCCCCACCGCCTAAACTATCCCCCGGGGCCTGACCCTGTTCTCCATTAAGTCACGGCAAGCACATCTGCCGAGCCCAATCTGAGTTTTATCACATTCAGATACTACCCGAAATTTGCCCATGCTCTGCCTACACCGAGCATGGGCAAATTGATGTAATTGACGGGAGGGCGAGCAGCGGCATTAGCCCCGCACTCTGTTATCCACACAATGCTGCGGGGTGCGGAAACAACAGCCCACACAGAAGGTAACAATGGTGCCGATGGTGACACGCCAGGGGAAGGAAATGTGGGTGATAATGTCTTGGGAGCCGAGGAGCTCCAAGGTAACCACCGTGGCAAAACCTGCCAGCATTGCCGACACATTGCCCGTATCATTACCACGGGTACGGGTAAGCATACCCAGCAAGAACACGCCCAGCAAAGAGCCATAGGTGTAACCGAAGATACCCAGTGCAATCGGCAGAATACGGGCACCGGGGTTCATCACCACATACCAGGCAGATACCGCACCCACGGCAATGAGCAATGCGGCAAAAGCCACGGTAAGCCAACGCACGGCACGCAGCAATTGTTGCTCGGTGGCGGCAGGGTTAAAGACATCCCGATACCAATCTCTCGTAGCGGTGGTGGCCAGTGCATTGAGAGCTGTGGAGAGTGAGCCCATGGCCGTTGCCAACAAGGCCGCAACCAACAAACCGCGTATGCCCACCGGCAGGTGGTGGATAATGAAGTAGGGGAACACCTTCATCTGCTCGATTTCGCCCTCGGCATTCATGGGGAGCTCCATACCCACCTTGCTGTAGTACACAAACACCAGCATACCGCACACCAGGAAAATAAGCACCACGGGGATATCAACCAAGCCGGAGAGAATCACGGCACGGGTGCCCGTTTTGCTATCTTTAGCGGCCAGCATGCGCTGCACCATATCCTGATCCGTACCATGGGTGGCCATAGCCAGGAACGTGGCACCCAAAAAGGCGGTCCACAAGGTATACTCACTGCTGAGGATATTGCGAACATCTGCCGCAAAGCCCTCGCCGGTGATACCGAGGTCAAACACCTTACCGGGTTGCAAATTCTCCACGCCGCAGGGGTTGTTGGAGGTATCTGCCACGGTGGATACAACGGTGTGCCAAGCCTCTGCGTAAGAGGCATCCCCCTTAATCGTAAAGAAGAGCAGCAGGATGGTAGTACCCACGGCAATAATGAGGATGGAGGCCTGCAACACATCCGTCCACACCACGGCTTTAAGCCCGCCCAGTGTGGTATAAATGGCCGTGAGCACGGTGATGAGGGTGAGTGCGCCGATGTATATCAGCACGGTTTCCATGGGGGCGGCAGTGTCTTGCCCCACAATGAACATGTACGCAATTACCAGCAAAATACCGGCAAAATACAAGCGCACACCACTGGCCAATACACGGCTGATGAGGAAGGTGACACTGGCCCAACGGCGCGTGGTGATACCGAAACGCTTTTGCAAGTACTCATAAATGGAGACCACCTTGTAGTCGTAGTACGGTTTCAGGAAGAGTTTGCCTACAATGATACGGCCCAGCACCGCACCAATGCAAAGTTGAGCATAGGCAAAGTTACGCAGCACAAAGCCCTCCCCCGGGGTGCCTAAAAAGGTGGCGGCACTAATCTCTGCCGCAATGATGGAGGCCAGAATAGCCCACCACGGCAAAGAGCGCCCGCCCAGGGCATAGTCCTCTAACCCGGTTTGTTTACGCCCCGCATACAGCCCGATGCTGATGATGGACACGAAATATAGCGCGACTACAAGAAAATCCCACATAAAAAGCATTCAGAAAAACAAAGTACAAAGTGCAAAGCGAAAATCAACTTTGTACTTTGTACCTTGTAAATTGTATTTTCTCTTAAGCCTGCTTCTTCTCAAGCGCGGCAGCCACAAGCCCGCAGAAGAGGGGGTGAGACTTGGTGGGGCGGCTCTGGAACTCGGGGTGATACTGGCAGGCAATGAAGAAGGGGTGTCCGGGCAGCTCCACAACCTCTACCAAGCCATGCTCATCATTCACGGCAGAGATAACCAGCCCGGCTTTCTCGCAAGCCTCGCGGTAGTCTGCATTGAACTCGTAGCGGTGGCGGTGACGCTCGGATATCATCTCTGCACCATCGTAAAGCTTGCAGCAAAGGGTATCTTTCTGAATATGAGCGGGGTATGCGCCCAAACGCATGGTAGCCCCCATGTTGGTGATAGTCTTTTGCTCCTCTTGCAGGCAAATGACAGGGGCGGATGTCTCTTTATCAAACTCTGTGGAGTTGGCATCCTTAAGCCCCAGCACGTTGCGGGCAAACTCGATAACGGCTACCTGCATACCGAGGCAAATACCAAAGAACGGTATGTTGTTTTCACGGGCGTACTGCACGGCCATAATCTTGCCCTCCACACCACGCTCACCGAATCCGCCGGGCACCAAAATGCCGTCTACCGCCCCAATCATCTCGGCGCAGGTGCTCTTCTCCAACGCCTCGGCATCCACACGCACAATCTCCACGCGGCAGTCATTGGCAGCACCGGCATGGGTAAAGCTCTCGTAAATGGATTTATAGGCATCTTGCAGGGAGATGTACTTGCCCACCACGGCAATGCGCACGCTGTGAGAGGGGTGAATGACACGGCCCACAAACTTTTGCCACTCGTCCATCTTGGGCTTGGGCACGGTAAGCCCCAGCACCTCTGTCACAATGCGGTCCACACGGTCGCGCCCCAAGTCTAGCGGGCACTCGTAAATGCTGTGCTTCACGTCGCAGAACGCCACAACATTGCGCGGCGGCACGTTACAGAACATACCAATCTTGGTCTTCTCCTCATCGGTAAGGTTGTCCATCTCGGTGCGGCACACAATGATATCCGGCTGAATACCAATTTCACGCAGCTTGGCAACACTCTGCTGGGTGGGCTTGGTCTTGGTCTCGCCCGCAGCCTTGATGTAGGGCAACAGGGTTACATGGATGAAACAGCAGTTGTGGCGGCCTACCTCCAGCGCAAACTGGCGCAGGGCCTCCAGGAAGAGGTAGCCCTCAATATCGCCCACCGTGCCGCCAATCTCGGTGATGATAACATCGCACTCCTTGTTCTTTTCCGTCAAATCATAGAGGCGCTGCTTAATCTCATTGGTAACGTGGGGAATGTATTGTACCGTCTTGCCCAGATAGTCACCACGGCGCTCTTTCTCCAATACCTGCTCAAACACCTTACCACTGGTCAGGTTGTTGAGGCGAGAGAGCTCGCAGTGAATGAAACGCTCATAGTGCCCCAGGTCCAAGTCGGTCTCGGCACCGTCGTTGAGCACGTATACCTCACCGTGCTGGTAGGGGCTCATGGTGCCGGGGTCTATGTTCAGATACGGGTCGAACTTTTGCATGGTGACATCTAATCCACAATGCTCAAGAAGCGTACCGATAGAGGCTGCGGCAAGGCCTTTTCCCAATGATGATACGACGCCGCCTGTTACGAAGATGTATTTCATGATGAAACGGAGAGTTATAATGTTAGCCGAATGTTAGCAGATACTCGAGCCTTTGTCGAGCTTTTGCCGTTTTTTCTTTTTGTGAGCGCATTCTCACCAAGCAAAAATCAAACATCTAATGCATTGGTATATATTTACTTGCATTTTTAACTTGCTTTCAGCCGAATTTGCATTATACTTTATTAAGTTACTTTATTAAGTCGACACCATGGCAAGCGCACAAGAGAGGGTAATGCAGGCAATGAAGGCATGTGGAGAGGCCACACGCCCGCAACTGGCTGCCGCCACGGGGCTGAGCTTGGTCATGGTAAACCAAGTGGTGGCAGCGCTATGCCGGCAAGGCGTGTTACAGGCGGGGGCACAGGTGCCATCTGGCGGGGGCAGGCCGGCGCAACAGTACAAGCTTAACAGCGGCAGCAAGTTTTATGCGCTCATCCGCTTGTGGCGCAATGATAAGTTATTGCACGCCCGCACGGAGGAGTTGAATTTAAGCGGCACACCCACCCGCCATATGGAAGCCGATTTTGCCTACGTGGACATTGAGAGCTTTGATAATTGGCTGGATAAACTGGCACACAGCCACCGACTCAGCGGCATCACCTTGTGTACAGATGAAGAGATTAAGCGAGCGGAAACCATAGCACACCTGCAAAAGCGTTATCACTGCGTGGTACAAAGCCCCACCACAGCGGCCCTGCTCTGCGAGCATAAAGAAGGCAGCACCACCCTGATACTGCCGCAGGGGCAAGAGGCAAGCTGCGCGCACTACAGCAACGGCAAAATACAAGAGAGCGGCGCGTTGAACCTGCTCCCCCTGCCGGCAACGTGGGCAGGCATTGATTATGAGGACCGCGCCTTGGTGGTGGATACCATATCTCGGCTGCTGCAAATTATCATCTGTATTCAACGGCCCACCCGCGTTGTATTGCACGCCCCGGCGTGGTCCCCCAGGCTTGTGGAGCGCATACGCTATAACGTGAGCGCCAAACTAAAAGACAAGCTCCCCCCGCTGAGGTTTGCCAATTTAACCGAAAACGCGCAGGCAGAATCCATGCGCAAGTTTGCCGTGGGTATTGCCTAAACAAGAGCCCCGGCATCAAGGCTGCTCCACCACAAACACAAAGCCCTCTTTCTCGGTAATGGTATGCTTGCCATACCCTATATGGCAGAACATGCCGCCCAAGGTGGCGGTGTGGCCGGGCTCCCAGGCAGAGACCCCGGTAATGGCTGCAGAGCCCAGGTCCGAGATCATATCCGCAATCACGGAGGTTCTCTTCTTTTTGAGCACTTTACTGTTAACCACCAGCTCAATTTCTCGGAGCCCGAAATTAGCTAACCCGCAAGTGTTCACTAAAATGTATGAATCCTCTGTTCTGCCGAAGCGCAGCATGGTATAAAGCATCGGGTTGTAGGTAGAATCCTCCAGCATCAGTACATCCGGGGCTACTATCACGGCATCTTCAAACTGCACCCCCACCATGCCGGGCAATACATACAAGCGCACCAACACGGCCAGCCCACGCTCTGCCACCGCCAGCGGGTCCTCACCCTCCTGCCCCGTTACCGTGAGCTGCATGTATGCACGGTGTGCCTGCAAGCGGTCTACATCTGCACTTGGCACGGCGTGTTCCTCCAACACCTCGCGGCCGGGCAAATCCTCTGCCGGGGTATTGTGGCAAAGCACCTTCACCCCCTGCGGTAGGTCCAATTGCGGCAGCTGCGGGCATTCTGCATCAAAATACACACGCCCGGTGTAGCAAGGCTTTGGCACACGCATGCTGCGCCCGCTGCGCGCACCGTAAGAGAGCAACAGCTCCACCAGGGCGTCCGCATCCCCCGCACCTACATGGGTTTTGTCTTTAGCCATATCCAACGGTGTATTGCCGCAGGCGCTCATGGCGTTAACATCTGCCCCGGCCTCCAGCAGGGGCTTAATCATGGCCAATATAGCCTCCGCATTTTCAGAGAACCGAATAGCCGCAACATGCAGCGGGGTATAAGCATGCTCATTTTGCTTGGGGGTAATGCCTGTAGCCTCAAACGTCTCAAGCACACGCAGGTGCTCCGGTTTGCCGGACACATAGCAAGAGAGCACCGGGGCGGCGGCCTCCCCATTCTCTTTAATACCGGCAATCAACAGCATTCGCAGTGCCTCGGCATCCGCACAATCTATGGCCACGGTCAACAAATCTGCCTCATGCTCACGGGCACAGGCCTGAATCTCTGCCCCGCTATGCCCGCAGTCCAACAGCTCTTGCACCATGGCCGGGCGGTTTTTCAACAGGGCATGCAACAATAAAAACGTGACATCCGACACGCTCTCCACCACCTGAGGTGCTGCTTTAAGTAATGCCGTAAAGCGTTGTTCATCTCCCGACTCTATACATGCCAATATATCCTCAACGCGCTTGTCCGAACGCCCGGTACACACATACCAAGCAACCGCGAGTATAAGAAGCAAAATGGCAACAACACCGTATGTCATGCCTCTCAAACTAGCAAATGCACGCGCTTGCGTCAAGAAGTCTGCGCGACTTCATGCCTATACAGACACAATTTGAAGTACGAAATACGAAGTACGAAGTATGAAATATGATGCCCGAAGTATGAAATATGATGTACGAAATGCGAATTCGGCGCAATCGTCCATTTGTAGGTGTGAACATCTTGCGCCGTTGCAGTAGCTTTGCTTACTTCGTATTTTGCATTTCGCATTTCGTACTTCTCCCGGGCTTACGCCCCTGCCTATATTATTTCGCCCCCATTCGGGGGCCGGGGAAGTATGAAATTTGAGACTATGCCTCATCCTGCGCTTTAAGGCCCAGGATGGTGCCGGGCATAATCTTGTGCCCGGCAAAGAAACTCTCGGCATTCATTTTACGGGCACCGGGCGGCTGCATGGTAGAGATGCGCACTGCACCACCGCGTGGCCCGCCGCAAGATACGAGCATGCCGTCCGGGCCGGCATCAAGCACCATACCGGGCACGGCATCCACCGGCTTTTTCAAGCGCGGGAAACAGTCGATGGGCGGAAAAATCTTCAGCTGCTTATCACCGCCGGATTTGACAGAAGGATACGTGGTAAACGTACCGGGCCATGAGTGGTACGCGCGTATTTTACGTGCCACCTGAATAGCAGGCTCCGTCCAATCAATACACCCGTGAGCACGCATGAGCTTGGGGGCATATGTCATCACGCTCTCATCCTGCTCTTGCGGGTCCACCCTGCCCTCACGCAGCATCTCCACGGCCTCTGCCAAGGTAGAGGGGGCCAGCAATGCCAAATCATCATGCAGGGATTCCCCGGTCTCTGTACCGCGCAGGGGTATGGAGGCCCGGCAAATGACATCCCCGGCATCCAACTTTTTCACCACATACATGATGGTGATACCCGTTTCATCATCACCGGCTTCAATAGCAGCCTGAATACAAGCCGCCCCGCGGTGGCGGGGCAACAAAGATGCATGCGCATTGATACAGGCAATGGTGGGCACATCTATCACCTCTTGAGAGAGGATTTGCCCATAGGCCATCACCACCACCAAATCCGGCTGTAAGGCACGCAGTTGCTCCACAGCCGCAGCATCCCGCATGCGCTCGGGCTGGTAAACAGGTATGCCGGCTTCTTGGGCGCACACCTTAATGCGGGGAGGTGTCAGAGTCTGGTGGCGCCCCACGGGGCGATCCGGCTGCGTAATAAGCCCCACCAACTCACCGCTATCGGCAAGCAGATTAAAGGAGGGAATCGCAATATCCCCGGTGGCCATCATGACAATTCGCATACCCTCTTTATGCCATAAAAACCCGTTTAGTCAAGCTATTTCCTGCATTTTAACCCTCTCAGCCAAACTTTCTTGCTTCAAAATGAAAAAACAGGGGGGGAGAGCACAGCCCCCCTGCCCCAAATATTATGGGTGTGCTGAGCTTCCTCAGCACACCCGATTCTTTGCTCTGAAAATTGAGGCTTATACCAGCTGAGCAATCAGCGTTTCACGGTCGCCGGGGCAGAAATCCATAGGCGGAATCTCCGGCAAGGTGTAACACCCGGGGGCAAGTTTCTTGCCGGCGCGGGCAGCGCACACCATCACCTGAGCCGTCAGCGCAGGGTTATTGATACGCATCTCAAACTTGAAAATTTGGTTCTGCGTAGAGCCCGATACACCCTTGCGCTCCATGTAAACACCGTGCCCCATATCGCGCAGGGCATCAATATCCGGCACCTGCTGCACGTGCGTTTCATCGTGGCAGAAATAATCATCCGCCTTAATGGCGGCTGCAACCTCGGCAAAATCGGCGCCCTCCTCAAGCTGCACATACACCATGCGGCGGTGCACCCCGGAGCCCGTGGGGATTGTGAGAGAAAGCGCATCCTTCACCCCGGCTTTAGAGCGAGCCACCACACTGTGCCCCATGCTCATACCCGGCCCGAAGTTCGTATAGGTAATACCCTTGGGAGCCATGGCCAGCATCATGGTGCGCATCACGGAGTCCGAGCCCGGGTCCCACCCGGCAGAGATAACCGCCACCGCATTGTGAGCCTGTGCCTGCTTACCCAAAGAACGGCGCAAATCCACAATACCGCCGTGTATATCATAGCTGTCTACAGTGTTGATACCCTTGGCCAGCAGCGGCAACGCCGTTTCCTCTACACTGCGAGTGGGGGTACAAAGCAGTGCCACATCCACCTGCCCGAGCTCATCTATATCGGTCACGGTTTTTATGCCATGCACAGGGGCGCTCCCTGCTCGGCGAACAATGCCTACTAATTCCATATCCGGAGCAGCGCGCAACGCGTCTACTGCATACTTCCCGATATTCCCGTATCCTACAATGGCTACCTTTATCATTTTCTGGATTCTGTGTGGCTTGTGTTATTGCATTTCTGGCTGAGGAATAAACTTTCCCCGCCACGCGCTTATTTTACATAATTACTCACACTAACGCAAGCGCAGACTTCCACCTGATTTTGCTTTTTTGTGTCTGTCATGATTGTTCCGACGCATTCTCCTTAATAATTATTTCTACCCCCCCCCTGAAAAGGAAGTCTCCCGGCGATCCGAAGACCACCGGGAGCCCAACTACCCTATGAAATGGACCCTTTTCGGACCCAAGAACCAATTTTACGTCTGGTTCCAAGGACGCCGCCATTCTATAGTTTTCTAGCCGTTTTGTCAACACAAAAAATTAGATTATACTCAAATTAACATCTGCATAACTCATAACAAACTAATAAACACCATATTACAAAAATTGAAGCTGTTCATTTTTTTGTCATCTATAATTATTAAGTACCCCTTAAACGCTCTTTCGGCATTTTTTTGCGTCTGTTTCTAAAAAAAAGCTTGCACATTTCCTCATTTATCGCTAGAATCTCTCCGCGCCCTTACCGGTGCACCTACAAAGCGCAGTTAGCTCAGTGGTAGAGCACATCCTTCACACGGATGGGGTCACAAGTTCGAATCTTGTACTGCGTAGCCCATAAAGGCCGTAAGTTTTAATGACTTACGGCTTTTGTTGTATAGGGGCTACAGATATAAAATAAGGTCGGCAGCCTCAACAACGCGCCGGAGCGGCTACGCCGGGCCGCAGACCGCTACAAGAGCAACCCCAGGCCGGACACCACCATCAAAGCAGGCACCACCCGCCAACTCGCCACCGCCTACCGGTCCATCCCCCCCACCAACTAACCGCCAAGGGCTTACCCATCCACCCCCTTGCGGGGGCGCCCACGCGGTCTTCAGAAATTCAACCGCCAACATTAAAAAAACAACATAAAGAAGAGCCCCGCCCACCGGCGGAACCGATGAGCGGGGCGGGGCGTGGTGCTTCACCTTAGCAGTTGTACGCACTTGACAAGAATATCCAGGACATACCAGACAATCGCAAGGATTGTCACTGCTTTGGTGGTTTTGGGTGTGTTTATCATAATATGAAAAACCGTCCACCGGCTGCGCCATGCCGCCAGTGGCGGCACGTTTATTTTAACGCATTGACGCTCAAAAAGCAAGATAAAAATATCAATTCCCCCCTAAAAACTTTCAAGCCGCCGGGCACTTGCGCACCCGACGGCCGGAAAATTATGATAAACTTACCGGGACCCCTCCCGGGCAGGGCTTGCACCCTACGCCGCTTATTATACACAACCCCGCCGGGTTGTCAATACAAATTCAACATCCAACATTAAAAATTCAACATAAAGAAGAGCCCCGCCCACCGGGCGGAACCGATGAGCGGGGCGGGGCGTGGTGCTTCACCGTAGCAGCTGCACGCACTTGACAAGAATATCCGGGACATACCAGACAATCGCAAGGATTGTCACTGCTTTGGTGGTTTTGGGGGTATTATTGATCATATCAGTAATGCCTGCCCCGGCTGCACCATGCCGCCGAGGCGGCACACTTATTTTAATACATTAACGCTCAAAAAAGCAAGGTAAAATATAAATCCCCCTAAAAAACTTCAAGCCGCTGAGCACATGCGCACCCAGCGGCCGGAAAATATGATCAACCGGGACCCCTCCCGGGCAGGGCTTGCACCCTACGCCGCTTATTATACACAACCCCGCCGGGTTGTCAATACAAATTCAACATCCAACATTAAAAATTCAACATAAAGAAGAGCCCCGCCCACCGGCGGAACCGATGAGCGGGGCGGGGCGTGGTGCTTCACCTTAGCAATTGTACGCACTTGACAAGAATATCCGGGACGTACCAGACAATCGCAAGGATTGTCACTGCTTTGGTGGTTTGGTTTTTTACTCATGTTTTTAAACCGTCCACCGGCTGCACCATGCCGCCAGTGGCGGCGCGCTTATTTTAACACATTGACGCTCAAAAAGCAAGATAAAAATATCAATTTCCCTAAAAAACTTCAAGCCGCTGAGCACTTACGCACTCAGCGGCCGGAAAAATTGAGTAAAAAACCGGGAACCACCCCGGGTGAAGCTTTCACCTCACGCCACCCATTATACACAACCCCGCCGGGTTGTCAACAGAAATTCAACCTCCAACATCAAACGCCCTAAGCCTCAAAATATTACCGCATAAAAAAATCACACAAAATATCTCTTTTTGCTTGACTATCAACGCGCTGCATGTTAATATCTCACCGTTCCTACAAGGAACCGCCTATACGGCGTAGGAAGGAGATGACTATGAAATGAAACTCCTGCTTTATCCGTACCTGCAACTCATTGAGCAACTGATTTATCTGTTAATCCTGATTTGCAGCTAACGCCCCAAGGACTCAGGCACCAGCCGACCACCGGTGCCTTTTTCTTTACCTTCTTCAAAGCAAGAAAAAACCCGGCAAGTGTGACCGCACCGCCGGGCTTGTTTTAAGGAGATGCCATTCCGAAATGAAACTGCATCCTGATTTATCCGTGCCCCCATTATACACATCCACGCCGGGTTGTCAACAGAAATTCAACATCAACAGACCCTTAAAAATTCAACATCCAACATCAAACGCCCTAAGCCTCAAAATACTATCGCATAAAAAATCACACAAAATATCTCTTTTTGCTTGATTATCAACGCGCTATGTGTTAATATACCCTTATTCCCGCAAGGAACCGCCTATACGGCGTAGGAAGGAGATGGCATATGTGAAACTCTACGCGCTCCCTCGTTACCTGCAAATCATTGAGCAACTGATTTATCTGTTAATCCTGATTTGCAGTTGATGCCCCAAAGGGCTCAGGCACCGGCTAGCCACCGGTGCCTTTTTTTGCCCCGCCGCAAAGGAAAACGGGCAACAGTTTAGCCTTAACCGTTGCCCGTGTTTTGAAAAGAGATGCTCTTGATATGTGAAACTCTCAAAAGCTCCTACGTTACGCCGCTTATTATACACAACCCCGCCGGGTTGTCAACAGAAATTCAACCTCCAACATTAAAAATTCAACATCAAACATAAAAAAAGGGCATTAAGAAAGAGGCGGGAATCAGAGTTTTACAATAGTCAACATACCCAAGGTTTCATCCTTACGCCCCACGATGTAGGTTTGTGACAATTTTCGGGGGGTAAAGCGAGGGCGACGTTGGTAGCGATAGAACACCTCACCGGTTTCGGCATGGCAAAGGGCATAGCGATAAGTGGGGGCGGGGCGATGTTGCGGGGCAAAGTCGGGGCATTTGCAGCGCGCTTTTTCGTTGGGGATACCCAGTTGAGCACAAAACTGTTTCCAGAATCGGCCATGCCCGGTCTCTTTGCAGTGAATATAAGCCAAGGCGTGCGCTATTTCATGCAACAAAGTGTGGCAGATGAGCTGTGGGTTTTCATGCAAAAAGCGGGCAACAAAGTGGCGGGAAAGGGTTATGCGGCGTTTCGCGTAATGGCAACAGCCCAAGCGGCGCACGGCGCGATCCCACCCGAAACACCAGTCGGTTAACCCTGCGGAGTCCATACAAGTTCGGGCAAAAACCTGCACGGAATCCGGGGTGGGAAAGCGGAGCGTGGATGAATCTGACACGGGGCGTATTAAAGCATAGCCAAGGCGATACTGCAAGCCGAATACACAAAAGAATTACAATTGTGTTACAAGCAGGCATTTTTCTTGCAGGGAAGCAGGAGAATATGGTATGATGCCGTTAATGAACGAACGGTGCATACTGGTGGCAGAAGATGACGAACCGATTCGGCGTGCGCTGACCGACACGCTGGAGGGGGCGGGCTACAGCGTATTACCGGCGGCAGATGGCCGAGAAGCGCTGGAAATTCTGCTGACTCGGGATGTTGACTTGGCGTTGCTGGATGTGAATATGCCCCACATCAGCGGTTTTAAATTGCTCAAAGTCATGGCGGGAGAATGTCCGGGAGTACCCAGCATTATCTTAACGGCACACGGGGAGGAGCAAGACCGCGTTAAAGGGCTTACTCTGGGGGCAGATGACTACGTGGTTAAGCCGTTCAGCATTGCAGAGCTACTGGCCCGCATTGCCGCCGTGTTGCGCCGCAGCCCGGTCCGCACCAAAAAACGCAATGCAGAGGGGGATTTAAGTTTCCCCGGGGGTAAGCTGAGCACAGAGACACGGCATGTTTGCTTGGATGACGGCACAGAGATTACCCTGAGCGACAAGGAGTTTGACTTATTCCGTTATTTTCTGGCGCACGCGGGGCGTGTCATCTCTCAAGAGGAGCTGCTGCTGCGTGTATGGGGCAACAACGCCGGGGCTGCACGCACCCGCATTGTACCCGTTACCCTGACAAGACTTAAAGAAAAAATAGGGCCTACCGCCGCCGCCTCATTCTCCAATGTACGCGGGCGTGGCTATATCTGGAAAGAAAACACATGAAAAAGAAACTGACACCTGTACTTATTTTAGCTGCCATTTTGGTGATTATTGCAGCCGTATGGCAAGCCAAAGAGGCCGCTACGCTGGAAGATAAGCTACTGGAGATTGACCGCCAAACGCAAACGGAAAGACTGCTGGCACTGGCCTTGCCCGAGGTACAGGCAAAGCTCAACACCTTGCTGCAGGAGGAATGCGACAAAATGGGACGCCACCTGCCCTTTAACACCCCCAAATTACCCATGCCCGCCGGCGGCAAAGCAGACTTTAACCGCGGATTCTTTTTACATGCAGAAAACCAACTGCTTGTACCGGAGGGAGATGAAGCCCTGCTCAACAGTGTTCCGCCCGTTATCTGGCAAAATGTGCCGCACCAGGCACGTTACCCGCACAGCTCTATACTGGACCCCGACAACCTTAAGCAAGAGGTACAGGGGGTAACGACCATGAAAGTGAGCATTGCAGAGCCCACCCGCCCCGAGGGAGAGCCCCTGCGCGCCACGGGAGACCCCGAGCCGTTTTTCGGGTGGACCTACAAAGGGCATTTGGTGTACATGCGCCCCATTCGCACCAATGGCGGCAGGGCTGCAGACGGCTTTTTGATAGACACCACCAAATTAGCAGAGCATTTGATACCGGTGTTGCAAAAAAACGGCTTACAATCCCCGCAAATTGAGCTCACGGCAGACGGCAACCCCGGCAACTTGGGAGATTTGCCCTTGGTGGTAAAACCGGGTAAAGAGGTGGACCTGCCCAATGTAGAAGAGCGCAGCGAGGCCCTGCGTGGCACCATTGCATCTGCGTGGATGATTTCCATACTCACTGTCATTGTTTTGTTCGGGCTACTGGCATTTTATGCGCGGGTGGAGCGGCGCCGCAGCGACTTTGTATCTGCCGTTACCCATGAGCTGCGCACCCCGTTGACCAGTTTCACCCTGTACACGGAGATGCTCAAAAACGGCGATTTACCGCAGGATAAAGTGCAGGAGTACCACGACACCCTGTACAACGAGAGCCGCCGCTTGGGGCACTTGGTGGAAAACGTGCTGGCTTTTGCCAAGCTTACCCGTGGCAAGGTACGCGGGCGACAAGATGTAGGGGCTTGCGGCAAGCTGCTGCCGGAGCTTTTCGATAAAATCAAAGAGCGACTGAAGAAAGACGGTGTGGAGCTGCAATACACGCTCGACTCCCGCCTGCGCCTGCTTTCTCTGCGTACGGATTTGCTGTCGGTGGAGCAAATACTCATCAACTTGGCAGACAACGCCGTGAAGTATGCAGAAAACAAGAAACCCTGCGTACACCTCAACGTGCTGCAAACGCACCGCATGCTCAATATCCGCTTTACGGACAACGGGCCGGGAATCGCCCCACAGGTGCAAAAAGACTTATTCCGCCCCTTCTCCCGCTCTGCCAAGGCAGAGAGCGGCCGCAAGCCCGGGGTGGGGTTGGGCTTAGCCCTTTCACGAGATTTGGCACACTCCATCGGCGGGGATCTTACCCTGGAGCGCAGCGACGAAAAAGGCACCACCTTTGTACTGAGCTTGCCCTTAGGAGAGTAAAAACCATGCCACGCGTGTTGCTCCACCTGCTGTATTGCCTGGGCATGTTACTGTGCCTATGCACGGACGCGCAGGGAGCAACCAAGAAAAAACAGGGGCAACAGCTGCCGGCCGTCATTATTCATAACGCAGAGCAGTTCAACCGCCATTTGGATGACATTGCCGCCAACATGCAGGAGCGCACCCTATGCGTGTTCAAGCACGAGCCGCTCATCAATGCTCATAACATAGCGGAGCGCAGCGTGTGGTACGACTACGGCAACGCCTACAAAGCGGCCATTTACCCGCAGCAAATTGCAGAGTTTACCTTTCAATATAAAGATAACGCCCGCCTGCTGGCGGCTCACCGCAACCCCGAGCTGAAAAACAAACTCAGCGCACGGGAGCAACAGGCACTACGCATTGCACAGCAACGCATCAAACGACTCATACACCCCGGCATGACAGAGGCGCAGATGTTCCGCGCCCTGCATGATGACCTCATTAACCGCGGCACCTACACCAGAGAACCCAAAGGCACGGTGTGTGACCTGTTGTTGGATGCCCGCGGCACCTGCGAGGCCTACAGCCGCACCCTGTGGTTGCTGTGCCGCATGAGCGGCTTGCGCTGCCATATTGTGTACGGTAACGCTAACGAGCCCCATGCCTGGAACTTGGTATGCATAGACAACCAATGGTACCATACGGATGCCACATGGGATGACCCCGTAACCCAAGGCGCGCCGCACAGGCACACGCTCTCTCACCGCTATTACATGCTCAGCGATGCGCAAATGCGCAAAGACCACACGTGGAACAGCGAGCACCTGCCTGCAGCCACAGTACGCCATGCAGATTTCTACCGTAAAAACAACCTGTATTTTACGGATGATGCCCCGCTTTGGGCAACCTTGGCAACAGCCATTGAGCAAGGACACGGTAGTTTGGAGGTATACATGCAGCACTACGGCTCTGCCGCCTCCCTGCGCAGCAGACTTTTAGAGGCTACATACAAAAACCCGGCATTGCAGGCCATTACCTCTTGGCAAGGGCCTGCCCCACACTCAGAGGGGGCCGTAAGGTTTACGTTTGAAAACGCCGGCAAACCGCAAACAGCCAAGCTCTCCAACCTGGAGTTTTCTCGCGGTATCATGGTAGAAACCCGCAGGCTCATTGATAGCATAGACACAGAGTCCCTGCACGAGCAATGGCAGCAAATATCTGACACGGCTGTGAGCTGGTGGCAACAATTGCTGCAATGGTTAGCAGAGCTTTGGGCGGCCTTCCTCAGCTTGTTTTAACTCTGTCCACCCTCACACAAAGTCGCCACGCGAGCCATCCGTGCGTGTCATTACTTGCCCGCAATAGGGTTTAGCCTTGCAAAAACAAGGGGGCATGTGTACAATAGCCGCACGCTATGCATCCACACGCCACAGCTATAGACTTTAATGAGAGGCCCTTCATCCTGTTTTGGGAGGTAACACGCGCCTGTGCTCTGGCCTGCCAACATTGCCGCGCCATAGCTCAACCCAAAGCCCACCCCGATGAGCTGACTCATGCAGAAGCCCTGAAACTGGTGGACGAAATTGCTGAGCTGCACCCCCCCATGCTGGTGCTGACAGGTGGAGACCCCATGATGCGAGCGGATATCTTTGAGCTGATAGAACGCGCCACGGCAAAAGGGCTGCGTGTGGCACTAAGCCCCGCTGCAACGCCCCGTTTGGTGCACACGGATTTCCGGAAACTGCGGGCAGCCGGGGTGGTAAGCCTGAGCCTGAGCCTGGATGGTGCCACGCAAGAAACCCACGACCGATTCCGCGGGGTGCCGCACACCTTTGAGCGCACCCTGCAAGTTGCCAAGGCGGTGATGGAGGCCGGTATTCAACTGCAGGTCAACACCACGCTGGCAAAGTCCACCCTGCCCGAGCTGGATGCCTTTATTGAGCTGATGAAGCAGATAAAGCCGGATGTTTGGAGCGTGTTTGTGCTGGTACCCACCGGCCGCGCCACGCAAGAGGACCTGCCCACGGCAGATGATTTGGAGGGCGTATGGACACGCTTGGAGCAACTGCGCAACGAGCTGCCCTTTGCCGTAAAAACAACGGAGGGGCACCACTACCGCCGCGTGCTCATGCAAGCCGCCCGCAAAGGCGGGCAGCCCCCACGCCACATGGTACCCACAAGAGACGGCAAAGGTGTGCTCTTTATCTCTCACACAGGAGAGGTGCAACCCAGCGGGTTCCTCCCCCTTACCGCCGGTAATGTGCGCACGGACAACCTGGCAGAGCTTTACCGCCACCACCCCATTTTCACCGAGCTCAGAAACGATGATGCCTTGGGCGGAAAATGCGGCAAATGCGAGTACCGTAAAATATGCGGTGGCTCCCGTGCACGAGCCTATGGCGCGGGCTTGGGTATGATGGGGGCAGAGCCCCTCTGCAACTACATACCCGCCGCCTGCCGTCAAAACAATTAATTTTTACAACACAGCAGCAAATGATTAATATAACAAGACTTTGGTGCGGTGCAGAGCAGCCCGCAGACCACATACGCTATGGGCTGGGTCATGGCTCCCACGCGCCGCAAGCCAGCACCGCCGCCTGCTCCCCCACCTCCTCTCGCACCCGCAAACCCATTGTGGTGTGGAACATTACCCGCACCTGCAACCTGCGCTGCGTGCATTGCTATGCAGACTCTCACGCACAGCAATACCCCGGGGAGCTCACCCGGGAGCAATGCTACGCCGTTATTGATGACTTGGCAGACTACAAGGTGAACGCCCTGCTGCTCTCCGGCGGTGAGCCACTGCTGCACCCGCATTTACCTGAGATTTTGGAGCATGCCACAGAGCGCGGGCTCAAAGTCACCATCTCTACCAACGGTACGCGCATTACCAAAGAGTATGCAGAGCTTTTCAAAAAACTGGGGGTGGCTTATGTGGGTATCTCGCTGGATGGTATCGGGGCCGTGCACGACTCATTCCGCGGGGTACAAGGCGCGTTCGACGGCGCGATTCGCGGCTTTAAACACTGCGAAAACGCCGGGCAAAAAACAGGCCTGCGCCTCACCCTTACACGCAACAACGTGCAAAGCATGGAGGAGATTCTCAACTTCATTGAGCGAGAGGGGATTCAGCGCGTATGCTTCTACCACTTGGTACCCACGGGCCGCGGGGTAGATGTAGCCGGCCTGCACCCGGAGGAAGCCCGCGCCGCGCTCGACATGCTCATTGCCCGTGCCGAAAAATGGCACCGCAATGGAGAAACGCGTGAGCTGCTCACCGTCACCCAACCCGCAGACGGCATTTATATTCTGCTCAAACAGCTCAAAGAGGGCAACCCGCTGGCCGCCCAAACACTCAAACTACTCAGCTGGAACGGCGGTGGGGCCAACTCCTCCGGCCGCGGCATTGCCAACATTGATACTCAAGGCAATATCCACCCGGACCAATTCTGGCAATCCGTCACCTTAGGCAACGTGAAAACTCAGAAATTCAGCGAGGTGTGGGAGGCATCCTCCGCCCCCTCTGCCGCCGAGCTTCAAAAGCTTCGCGGTGCAGAGAACCCCTTGGAGCGCCAAAAACTGCTCAGCGGGCGCTGTGCCACCTGCAAACACTTTGCCCTGTGCGGCGGCGGTTTCCGCACCCGTGCGGCATTTGCCAATGGGCATTGGTTCGGCTCAGACCCCGGCTGCTATCTCTCCGACGATGAAATTCACACCGAAATTCAGCTTTAACGCCATTTGCAGGCAAAAAATTGACGAAAATTTGAGAATTCAGCAGATTTTTTCTTGCAAGGGCGTGCACAATATGGTATCACTGATTTTGTCATGAAGCGCTTACTCCTTTCTACACTTCTTTTCGCACTCGTCGGCACGACGTATGCCGACATTCAGGCTCCGCCTGCATCTGAGTACACCGCCACCCGCAAGCTTGGCCGTGCTATCGGTAACATTCTCTTCGCCGTTGAGGAAATCCCCGTGACCATCCTCCGCTGGAACAGTGCCGAGGGCAACTACGCCGGCTACTCCGTAGGTTTGGTAGAGGGCTTTACCCGCACTGCCACCCGCATGGGTTATGGTTTGTATGAGCTCGTTACCTTCTGGGCTCCCACCTACAAGTGCACCTACCGTCCTCCCTACCAGGGGAGCTGCGGCCGCAGCGGTCTCAAAGAGTACAACACCTGGTCCGGTTTCTCTGAATTCCCCGAGGAGCTCGGCTTCCAGTCCAAGTACGATTACTCTCGCCTTAACGAGAAGTAATGAGTGCAGGTAGTCGGTGAACTCAAGCGTGGCTTCTGCAGAGTCTACTCTCCGCTTGTTCACCGCAAGAAACCCTTAAAAAGTACGCCCCGACTGATCATCGGGGCGTACTTTTTATTTAATGATAAGTAAGGCCGGCCGGGGGCATACTCCATTAAGGCAGGAGCATCAGTGCGTATTCCACATTCAGGTCATTACACAGCTCTACAAGCTCCACAAAGGCGGCATAGCTCGCGGGCGCGGGTTTCCAAAAAAGATTCACAACAGTGCCCTGCGCTGCAGACGCTTTTAAGGCAGATGCCGCCTCTGCCACCGTGCTGTCGGTAAATTGCAACGTATTCTCCGCCTCATAAAAGCGTACACGGCCATCTGCCCCCAGCATCAGGTGAGCCGCATTTTGGGTAGTATAGGTGGGGGCAAGCTCCACCCACTTCTCCCCTTTGCGTATAGCTATGCGCAGGGGGATTCTCAGCATATCACACACGGTTACACACTCACTGAGGGCGGCCAGCATTCTTTGCGCCGCGGTACCCTCCGTTGCGGCATCCATTGAAAACACCACGCACTGAAAACAGCGGGTCTCGTACTCATACTTGAGCGCATCCATCAGCTTGAGCAGCTCTCCCGTGGTCTCGGGCCACTGCAATATATCGCTCATCCCCTGCACCGGGGCTCCGCATACATCCACCACTGCTATATTTTTATCCCAATGCACGGGGGCTATGTTAAACGCCGTGGTCAGGGCATCCTCGGGCATGGTATCTGCATATACCGCAGATGCCATCATACAAACCGTCCATATTTGATGCATGCGTACCATACTCCCATCATATCTCTTACCCACCGAATGTCAATAACAAAGTGCGCCTCACCGGCCTATAATTGCAGACATCCCCCCCTGTATTTGCTCAAACCGTATACACGGGCGACACAAAGGCCCGATAAACGCTGCGGTTTATCGGGCCGGGGTTGTATACCTTGAAAAACTAACGCTTAATCAGCTTGAGGATAGAGCGCAAGCAGCTCTTTTTGCTCTTTGATGAGGGAGAAGGCTTTTCTGACCATGGAGCGAGTTTCATTGAGCAGGCCCAGGTACAAGATTCCGTTGCGCATGCCGCCCTCGTCGTTGCTGTCTCTGAGCAAGTGGCGAGTGATGCAGTCTGCAAACTCATCGCTCAGGTCAGAGGCATGGGCCATAACTGAATCCAACTGCCCGTAATTGCCGGAGCGCAGCAGGGAGCCCATCTCGGGGAAGAAGCGCCCCACTTTGTCAGACATCGTGAGCAGATCCGTCCCTTGGGCTTCATTAAGCCCGGCATGGTTATTGTCTATGTGCTTATAGCTGTTCTTAACGATGACCAGCAAGTTTTCTGCCACGCTGAGGGTGCTCTCATGCAGGCGGAAGAGGATTTGAGCTTGCGGGGCATGAGCGGGGTCTATATTTTGCAGGGTGGGCAAAATCTCGTCCTCTTTCACTGCTTGCAATGCTCGGCAGATATTGCGGGCTTTACGGCGCATGTTCTTGAGGGCATCGCGGTCCTCTGCCAAGAGGGCAGATACCGTACCGCGGTAGATGCTCAGAATATCCGCCAAACGGTCAGCAGAGGCAACCCCGAGCTCTTGAACGGCAGCGCGGTTATTAAGGTCGATGAGGCTGACCTCGTGCTTATCGCGGTTACGGTAAGCCAAGGCATTTTTCACGAGCACAAACGCCGCCACGGCAACCATAAGGGCAATACCCCACACGCCGCCATACATCATGACACTTGCCGTTACAAAGGCCGCTGTTACAGCACCTATACCCGTCATAAACCAACCGCCGATCACCACGAGCACACCGGTAATGCGGTACACGGCACTATCGCGCCCCCAAGCGCGGTCTGCCAAAGAGGTACCCATGGCCACCATAAAGGTAACATAGGTGGTAGAGAGCGGCAACTTCATGCTCGTAGCCAAAGAGATGAGCAACGCCGCCACGGTGAGGTTGACAGAGGCGCGGATGAGGTCAAAGGCCGTACCATCGTCCTCCGCTGCCTCCAACGGTCGGAACCGAGATACCACAAAGCGAGCCACGGGGGCCGGAGTAATGCGGGCAATGGCCCCCACCACCTTGCGGGTATAGCGCACGGCAGCACGGGCAGGCAAGCAAGAGCCGAACCGCTCTTTACCCACGGAATTGTTGCGGGCAAGTTTCACCTCCGTCTCAATCACCGTACGGGCTTTGCGAGAGAACACCAGGGCAAGCACCATCACCACGCCGGCCCCAAGCAACCAAAGGGCATTCACGTGTACCGGGGCCATAAGGCTACCCATTTTAAGCGTAGCGAGGTCGCCACCGGCAGCCACGTAATCTGAGGCTACAAAGTAGGAGTCTTTAGCAGCCATGAACACTCCGATGAAGTTCACCAGGTCATTACCGGCAAAGGCCAGGGCAAGGGCCCCCGTGCCGGCTAACACAGCCAATTTGAGAGAATTAACCTTGAACACATATTGCAACACCGAGCAGAGCCCGCACCAAACAACAAACGCAATCAACGTAGCCATGCCGATATGAGCATTCAGGTACGCAATGGCTTCCTTGTTGACAAGGGTACTGCCCTTAAGCCCTTTAAACACGGCAAAGTAGGTAATGGCCGTGAGCGCCAGCGCGCACCAAAGGGCACCAATGTATTTGTATGCAGCCTTGTAACGGAAACTGAACAGCAGGCGTGAGAACCACATCACCACGCAACCGCAGGTGAATGCCACCAGCACCGAGCAGAATATGCCCGTTATCATCTTGAAGCATTCATCCGTATTTATGTAATCTCCCAACACTTGAGAGGCGGCGGGGTCATGCCCCATCACAAAAAGTGCCACCGCAATGGCCGCACCCAATAACTCACACACCAAAGATACCGTGGTGGAGGTAGGCAAGCCCAGCGTGTTGAAGAGGTCCAGCAAGATGACATCCGTAAGCATCACTGCCAGGAACAACACCATAATGTCATTAAACCCGAACATGGCAGGCATGAACACCCCCTTGCGGGCAATCTCCATCATACCCGTTGAAAAGGCGCACCCCATCAGCACGCCCACTGCTGCCACACCGAATAATACGCTGCGGCTCGCCGCCCTACTGCCCACTGCACTGTTAAGGAAGTTTGCGGCATCATTGGAGACACCCACCACCAAGTCGTACACGGCCAGGCAGAGCAGCAGCCCCAGTATCACTATGTATATTGTACTCATAACTGCCCTGCTTTATAGCATACCCCCACGCTGCATGCACGCTTTCTATGGTGAACAGTTTGCCACATAGCATGTGACGAAATCGCCACATTTCTCCCTTCCCCCCTGCCCCTGCCCCCGCTCTCTGCCCTTCTTCAGCACCGGCATTTTCCCGGCTACTCCGCAACAGCCCTCCAATTTCTGGGGCCGATAGGGGTTTAGTCTTGATTCTTTTCGGCATCCGTGGTAGGCTTCTCGGCGCAAACACAATACGGTAGTTATGCTCCAGAACGAATACATCAACATCAGCATCCGCACCGCCGGGCGTCGCTTTGCCGGGGTTACGGTGCAAGATAAAATCAATGGCCGCACGTATGATTTAGGGCGGGATATTTTCAACATTCAGCTTCAGGAGGCCAAAACGGATGAAGCCTGCTCCAAAAAAGAATACACGGATGTTTGCCTGCCCCTCAGCGCACTTGATTTGATGTGTGGAGAGGTGTGCTACAGCACGGTGGAGGCCGCCCCCACCGCCCGCCGTTTGGCAGACCGCCGCGCCGCCCAACGCGCAAGCGTGGCTTTTGCCGTAACGACGGATGGCTACAAGCTGGAGTGGTGGGCAGAGCTGCGAGAGGGGCAACCCTACTTCCGCGTGGGGCTGGATATTACCCCCATGCAATTTGCCATGCCTGTCCGCAAAATAACGCTGCTTAACGTGGCCGCCCCCGAGGCGCGCGTGGAGGGCACGGTAAAAGGTGCCCCCGTGGTAGCCGCAGGCAACCGCCTGTTTGCCGGTGTAGAAAGCCCGTTGAGCAAGGGAGAGGTCACTACGGATGGCTTTGCCTGCTGTGTAGAGCGCACCACCCACCTGCCGGCCCGCACCACCACCAAGGTATCTGCCGTAATGGGTTTTTGCAGCCCCGGGCAACTGCGCCGCACCTTCCAGCTGAGCTACCTGAACGAGGAACGCGCCCGCCCCTATGCCCCGCTGTTCAATTACAACACTTGGTACGACATTGGCTACTTTACCCCTTACACCGAAAAAGATGTGCTGGATACCGTGCGACTCTTCGGTGAAGAACTGGTGGTAAAACGCGGCGCGGTGATGGACTCCTTCTTGCTGGACGACGGTTGGGACAACACAGAGACCCTCTGGCAGTTCCATAACGAGCTGCCCAACGAGTTCCGCGAAATCCGCAAACTCATGGAGAGCTACGGCTCTGCCCCCGGTGTGTGGTTCTCCCCCTGGGGGGGCTATGGCCAACCCAAACTTAACCGCTTGGCTGCCGCCGGAGACACCTATGAGACCAACGAGCGCGGCTTTGCGCTCTCCGGCCCCAAGTATTACGAGCTTTTCCGCGAAATGTGCCTGCACATGATCCGGGAGAACGGTGTAAGCCACTTTAAGCTGGATGGTTGCAGCGGCATGGCAGAGCCCGCCCCGGGCTCCCGCTTCGGCTCAGACTTTGAGGCCGCCATCTCCCTGATTGATGAGCTGCGCACCGAAAAGCCCGATATTTACATCAACCTCACCACCGGCACTTGGGCCAGCCCCTTCTGGTTCAGCATTGCAGACTCCGTATGGCGCGGCAACTGGGACCATGACTTCTGCGGCGTGGGCACCGCCCGCCAGCAGTGGATCACCTTCCGAGATGCCATGATCTACGCCCACAACGTCAAAATCTCCCCGCTGTGCCCCATTAACTCCCTGATGACCCACGGCGTCATTTACAATAAAGGTGCCCGCGGGCTCATGACCACAGAGAACGATGACTTGGCAGATGAAATTTGGAGCGGACTTGGCCTCGGCACCCAAATGCAAGAGGTGTACATCACCCCCTCCATGCTTCAACCGCATGAGTGGGATACCCTGGCCGCCGCCGCTAAATGGACCCGCGCCAACGCCGCCACCCTGGTAGACAGCCACTGGGTGGGTGGCGACCCCGCCGCGCTGGAGGCATACGGCTTTGCCTCATGGAGCCCCGCCAAAGGTATACTGGTGCTGCGCAACCCGTCCGACTGTGAGCAGGAGTCCTCCTTTGACCCCGCCGCCGTATTCGAGCTGCCGCTGGGTGCCCCGCTGCGCTACACTCTCTCCTCACCCAAGGGAGATGCCCTGCCCGCAGAAGCACTTGCCGGCACTGCCACCACCCTGCGCCTCAAACCGTTCGGGGTTCTGGTAATAGAGGCCACCCCCGTGGTCTGATAACAGCCGTTTTTACCCATCTTACCCGCGCCGTTTTTACCCCACGGCGCGGGTATTTTGATGCTCAAAAAACACATATTTTTCAAAAGCCCCTTGGGTTTTTGCAACGCTGAGCACAAAAAGTCCCTTGGGTTTTTGCAACGCTAAGCACAAAAAGTCCCTTGGGGTTTTGCAACGCTGAGCACAAAAAGTCCCTTGGGGTTTTGCAAATTAGTATTGACAGTGAACAGAAAATGTATATACTGATTTTAGCAGTAAAAAACCATGAAACGATATGCCATAGAACAATTGAAGAAATGGAAAGAAAACCCACGCCGCAAGCCCTTATTGTTAATGGGGGCTCGCCAAGTAGGCAAAACGTGGCTTATGCAGGAGTTCGGGCGTCGTTTTTTTCAACACGTGGCGTATATTCGTTTCGATAATAATGAGCGTGCACGCTCCTCCTTCAGCAAAGATTTTGAGATTCCGCGGTTATTGGAAACAATTTCCATTGAGGGGAAATGCAGAGTAACCCCGGAAAATACGTTAATTATTTTAGATGAAATTCAGGAGTGCCCGGCGGCTTTAACATCTTTAAAGTATTTTTGTGAAGAAGCCAGAGAGTATGCCATTATCGCAGCCGGTTCATTACTTGGTGTAGCAGACCACGTGGGAACCGGTTTTCCGGTAGGTAAGATAGACCGCTTGGATTTGTACCCCATGAGTTTCTCAGAGTTCTTGGAAGCTACAGGAAACGTGCAGTTGGCTGAACTATTGAAAAAAAGAGACTGGGAGTTAATTAATCATTTTGCGGATACATATACTCGTTGGTTGCGCACTTATTTTTATGTCGGGGGCATGCCCGAAGCAGTGGACACGTATGTGGCGACATCCGATTTTGAAGAAGTGAGGCGAATACAGCTGAACTTGTTGTCCGGGTATCGCGGTGACTTTACTAAACACGCACCAACGGAATGCTTGCCGAAATTAAATATGGTGTGGGCCTCTGTTCCCTTACAACTTGCCAAAGAAAATAAACGCTTTGTGTATACCGAGGTATATGCAGGAGCTCGACGCAAAGCATTGGAATTTCCCTTGCGTTGGTTACAGGATGCCGGCCTGATTTATGGAGTACCTCGGGTAAAAGTTCCGCGTCTTCCTATGGCCTCTTACCGGGAGGGAGGTATTAGCAAAGTATATACCTTGGATGTAGGTTTGTTATCTGCACTTTCTCAGCTGGATGCCGTCAGCTTGTTGGATGGAGATGCCATTTTTGCCGAATTTAAAGGAGCATTGACGGAACAATTCGTACAACAAGAATTACGAGCAGCTTGTTCCCTGACCCCCTGTTATTGGGTAAGTGAAGAAAAAAACGCTAAGGCAGAAGTGGATTTCTTGGCTACTATAGCCGGAAATATCATCCCCATAGAGGTGAAATCTTCAACTAATACTCAAGCAAAAAGCCTGATGGTATATTGCCAACGTTTTCAGCCTATAAAAGCTGTGCGCATGTCATTACGCTCATATTCCGAAAGTAAACTCCACTTTAAAACACCCCATTTCAAACATGAATATTGCGAGTTAACGGAGCTACCGCTTTTTGCCATATCGGAGCTCAAATCAGTAATCGCACGCTGAGCGCAAAAAGTCCCTTGGGGTTTTGCAAATGGGTATTGAGGGTAAATAAAAAACGAATCATCCCGACTAAAGCGCACCGCGCGGTTGACAAATCGGCATTGCTTTAGTATGATGCAGGCATGAGCGAATTTGCCGGAAAAGTGGTTATCGTAACAGGTGGGGCGCAAGGTATTGGCCGCTGCATTGCAGAGCAGTTTACCGCTGCCGGGGCTCATGTGTGCCTTTTTGATGTGCAGAACAACCCCTATTTTGTGGGCGATTTGGCCAAAGATGATTCCCGGCGGGAGAGGTGAGGAAGGCTGAAAGAGGGGTGAAAAGCCTTGAAACGCAGGGGATACGGGCGCGATTAGCGGTTGAGGAAGTAAGTGCGGAATGCACCCGGTAAAAGCGGCG
>SUVJ01000115.1 GCA_015062045.1 Akkermansiaceae bacterium | reverse complement strand
AAGTCAATTTAATTCGGCTCACAGCTACGGGAAGTCTCCCTTGTTGTTCGCAAAATAAGCATTGCTATCTCAACGTTTTCTGCCGTAATTACACCGGTAACTTATGCAAGGCTTTGCAACATTGCGCCGCAGGCGCTTAACTCTGAAAATTCGTATTTCGTATATCGTAATTCGTATTTACAAATTGCCATTTTACTAATTGTTTCCACGCGTAATTGATACGTTTTTGCGTTAACCAAATGAGAGAGGCTACGGTTCAACGGGCGTAACTATCCGTATGAGAGTATGCCTCAAGCGCCCTTGCGCTTACGCCATGGCCTGTGGCATAAATAGTAAACAGCAAGCGCAGAAAGCACGCAACCGCTACAAACGGCAAAAAAAGCACCAAAAACGCAATGCATGTACGCATCATAATGGTACTCTGCCGGGCGAGAGTACAAAATGACACGCCCCCACCAACAAAAAGCCACATACGGCAACAAGGTTATCCCGGCACGCCATGTCATGCTCAGGCGAGAGACGCCCACTGCTTTAAGGCGCATAAGCACCCAAAACGCACATGTTACCCACCACAGCAAGAAAATGCCGAGCACAGCCCCCATGCCACGCATCACCGCCAATAAGTTAGCCCGCTCCATCTGCAGGCGCACGGCAGATGCCTGCCCTGCATCCACCGCCTCCATAGCATCAGCGTAGGCATCATGATACTGCATACCGCTGTGGTACCCACAAAACAGTAAACAAAGCAGTAATAACACCAACGCTGCAATGCTGATGCAGGTGACGGGGCGTTTTTTTATCATACCAAACATGCTACCACTAAAGCCAAAAAGGACAGCAGCATAGAAATGCAAACCAAAACATAGAGCATATTGGTGCGCTGTTGAATCATGCGCTCCATACGCATCTCCACCCACTCCTGCAGGTTGCTGCGGTCATGCTCTCGCACCGTGGGGCGAACCGTTTCCTCATACTGAGGCCGGCCGCTTTGGCGGTGTACCGTTTTACCGTTGCGGGTATAGGTGGAGTGGGAGTAGGACACCTGCTCATCAACAGGCATGGTGTCGGCCAAGGCTTCCAGATCCGCCTCCAACTGCTCCATATCACGGGCAAACTCTTTCCATTCCGTTTTCATTATTTACCTGCTCTGGCGGTTCCTTTCACTTTAAATTCTACCGGCACGCAATACACATCCTGCGGCACGGCATCGGTAGTGCGTTGCTCATTAATGTCGCCCTCGGGGGTGTAATAAAGATTAAGCGTTTTACCGCCCACAAAGTAAGACACCGCACGGAAATGCTTGCCAAAGTGCCGTGCAATATCCATAGAGAAGCGGGCCTCGGGCTCTGCTATGCTCAAATTACGATACTCGGGGGCAACCAAAAGAGTGGCCTGCGCACCGTCTTTCAACGAAACGCGCCCACACACATGCATTTTTGCCGTATATGGGGTGAAGGAAGAAACACCTGCTCGCCGCACAATATCTACCACCGGGGCTTTAGCGGAATCTTTGGAGAAGGTAATGACCACACGCTCCACATTATCCCCCAAGACAGGCAGCTGAATAAAAGCATCCACAAAAAGAGATTCTGCCTCAATGGCGGCATCGAGCTTGTTCAGCTGCTCCTCGCTCAACTCTTTGTTCTCAGGTTGGCGGTGGTCTGCCTTGTTCAAGCGTGCCGCTTCTATCAACTTCTTAATGGCCGCCGCATTTTTACCGCCAATGCAGGCATCAATGGTAGCGCCTTTATCCGTACGGGCGTTTAAATCTGCTCCATGGTCAATCAACCACTGCACCAGCTCTACATGGCTGAGCCCACATGCATAGTGCATGGCGGTGTTGCCCTTGGTCTCAGGGGTGGTAGTATCGGGGTTGTGGGTCTCCTGAATCAGGGGCAAAAGCATCAGCAAGCGTTTGCGGTACAGCTTATCGGTGGCAGATTTGCAGGGGCGCTTCTCCAGCGCAGCCAAGATGTCATTCAACCCATCATCCCAAATTTCCGGTTCATTCGGCTGGGGCATCAACAGGGGCACCCCGGAATCCAAGCCTTTCTGCATAGTGAAAGTAACATGGCGGAAATGGCGTGTTTGCCCATCCTCATGCAAAAAGACCTCGGCCGTGCCGCTCGAAGCATCCTTAAAGGTCAAAATGCACAAAGAATCAAAATCACCGTTACCTACTTTCACGTATGCTTGGTTTGCTGCGGCATTAGCGGCATAGCTTACCTGAATATCGGGCCACTTGTTTTGAGCGTTATTATGCGGGTGCGGGGCCGTATAATCATTGGTGCCGTTAGCGGGAAACTCCATGCGCAGCGGGGTCATCGGCATATCAAACCACGGGCCCTCAGCCACTTGGTACAGCTCCGTATCACAGGCCTGAGCCTGCCCCAGCTCCACCTGAATGGTGTACCCCGCAACATTCTCCGGCACGGCCGAAACCACACACGGAGCAACACAGACGACAGCCGATAAAAGAGAAAAATGCCATTTCATAAAAAGAAGATAACGATTAACAGAAACAAAATAACACCACCCACTCCCTATGTCAATCTAATATGTTTAAATTACAATACTGAAAAGAAAATTAAATTTTGAAACTTGAATATACCCCGCCTATATGGTAGCATGTGCGGGCACGCGTAAAGTGGAATCATGGCAAAAAAGAAGGAAGAGAAGATAGATTTTAAGGCAGGGGCAGAGTCTGCTAAGGAGCACGCTGTCATGCCACAAGCCCCGGGGGTGGAGAAAAGCCTGCTCTCCATGATGAGTATTGACCCCACCAACATTATCTCTCAATGCATTGCAGATGGCCTCAATGAGGAGTACTTCTACATACCCGCACACCGTATCCTGTGGGAAATCTTCCGCAACCGCTATGAAAAAGGCATTGCCATAGATGCCGTATCCGTAGCGCAAGAGCTGGCAGACAACGGCAAATTGGAGTCTGTGGGTGGCAATGCGGGGCTGATGGATATTTTCTCTTTCTCCACCACAACGGCACTATATAACACTCATTTTGAAACACTTAAAGAGAAATACATACGCCGCAGCATTATTCTGACCGCCAACCGCGCAACGGATGCCGCCTATACCTCTGAGGCGGAAATTGAGCAACTGCTCGACCAAACAGAGCAAGAGGTGCTGCAAATACGCCACGCCTCTGCCAAGGGCGAGGAGTGGAGCCTTAAGGTGGATATTGAAAAAGCGGTATCCAACTTGGAGCGTATGATGAGCACGCAGGGCGGTATCCTCGGTATTTCCACCGGTTACCAAAAGCTCGACACCATGATCAACGGTATGAAGTCCGGCGAACTGTTCGTTATTGCCGCGCGTCCGTCCATGGGTAAAACATCATTCATGCTCAACATTGTGGAGCACGTGGTGCTGGACCTCAAGCTGCCCATGATGTGTTTCTCCTGCGAAATGCCCAGTGAGCAGCTGGTAGAGCGTTTGCTCTATGCCCGCTCTGCCATCAGCAAGCAAGACCTCAAAGCCCGCCAGGGCAAGCTCAACCCCGATGAGGTGAAGCGTTTCCGCTCCGCCATTACTGAGCTCAAAAACAGCAAGCTCATTATTGACGACACCGCCGGTATCTCTATCTCCGAGCTACGTGCCAAGGCCCGTCGCCAAATACGCAAATACCCGGATTTGGCCGCCATCGGCATTGACTACCTGCAGCTCATGCGCTCTCACACCAAACAGGCGCAAAACAGCCGCGAACGCGAAATTGCTGAAATTTCCGGCGGGCTCAAAGCCCTGGCTAAGGAGCTTAAAATCCCCATTGTGGTGCTCGCCCAGCTGAACCGTGGCCCGGAAAACCGAACAGGCAAAAACAAAGGCACCCCCATGATGAGTGACCTGCGTGAATCCGGCGCCATTGAGCAGGATGCCGACATGATTGGCCTGCTCTGGCGCTCCAAGTATTACGCAGAAGACGATGAGGAGCGTGAAAAAGTGGGCAACGATGCCAACCTGTTGCTCGCAAAAAACCGTAATGGACCCACGGGCGATGTTCCCCTCACCTTCCATGCAGAGATTATGCGCTTTGTCACCCGCATACCTGCCGAGGGCGAGGATGAGGAATAAACTCTCTGAACAAGAGAAAATCTCACCGGCAGATTTTCTCTTTTTTCTGCATAAGATTTCAAGCATATAAAAAAGGGAAAGCCACACCTATTTCTCTTGCAAATGATTTTTTCGTTTGATAGCATGAAAACAACCATGAAACCATACCGTATCATCACTTTATGCACAGCGATATTTCTTGTTACAAATCTGAGCTCCTGCAATAATGAAGCAGATGAGAGAAAGCAAGAAGCCATTGCACTTTTAGAGCAGCGAGGCATCATCAGTGAGTTGAGCTATGAGAAAGAGGCTATGGCAGCCGCCCGAGATGGTGATACAGAACTGTTGAAACTCTTTATTGCAGCAGGAGCCAATGTAAATGAAGACCATCTTCAATGGGCCGCAATGTATGCACACGAGGAGGCCGTAAAATTATTGCTGGAGCACGGAATTGACGTAAACCCGCCGAGCAGAAAGGGCAAGCTGACGCCCCTGCATTTTGCCGCAAGCGGCGGTAATGAGAAAATTGTGCACCTGTTTCTTGAGAAAGGCGCGGATGTGAACAGCCGATACGAAGAAGGCGGGGATACACCCTTACACGGAGCCGCCGGAAGCGGTAATCCCAAATGCGTCAAATTACTACTGAAGGCAGGCGCCCACATAGACGCGCAGGATAAAGACGGAAACACCCCATTGCACATCGCAGCCATGCAAGGACACCACCCATGTGCTAAAGCGCTTCTGAAAGGCGGAGCCAATCCCCACATCAAAAACAACCGGGGGAAAACCCCGATTCAGGTAGCACGCGGCAAATGTAAAGAAATTCCGGAAATGATGGCTCAGTAAAACACAAAGAAAACACAAAAAGGGGGCTCTGTCAGAATTCGGGATTGACCGAGGGCGGATTAGGTGGCATAATAGCGTGCGTTATGAAGACACCTGTAACTGTAACCGTGACCGGCGCTGCCGGCAACATTGCATACTCCCTCCTGTTCCGCATCGCAGCCGGTGAAATGCTGGGTGCAGATCAGCCCGTTATCCTTAAGCTTCTCGAAATCACCCCCTGCCTTGAGAAACTCAACGGCGTGGTGA
>SUVJ01000114.1 GCA_015062045.1 Akkermansiaceae bacterium | reverse complement strand
GTTGCGGCAGGAACATTAGTTCCGGGACCAATCACACGCCGAGAAACCGCCGTATGCCATAAAAGGCACGTACGGTGGTGTGAGAGGGGGCGAAAGCCCCCTACTCGCTTGGGGGGGGCGCTAAGGTGTTGCGTGAGGCCCGTATAGCATGTTTATGCGGTATCAAGTAGCCTCGCAGTTGATTTGGGTAATGAAGGTTTGCGGGGCGGGGGCATCATCTGATGAGGTGATGGACCACGAGATTTCATGCGCTCCCTGTTTCAGATTATAGAGGAGCAGGGCACTGAGCTCGCCGCCTTTTTGGGCATTTTTTTGCATGATGCACATACCGGCGGGGCCATCCGTAAGCAGGCGCGCGCCATTGTAATTGGGCATGGTGAGCAAAAGTACATAAATACCTGTTTGCGGAGCATTGATGGTAATTTTTGCCACTTTAATGGTATTGTTTTTGCGGCGCAGGTGTTGCCATTTGAGCGGTAGATTTTGTGGGGTACAAGCCTTGGCGGGGTTTGCCCCCAGCGGCTCTCTCACCAGCATGCGCATTTTGCGGGTGCGCGCGGCTTTGCTGTATGTCTTCCAAGTGACATAGGAGACAGGCAGCAGCCCCAAGGAAAACCAGCTCAGCACTGCTACCAGGGCTACCGTTACAAAATCAAGCGCAATCATTGTAATCAGAAACACGCAGAAAACTGCCGTAACCCCGAACCCAACCCAAAAGCCCATAATCATGGCCGGGAAAAGCAAAAACAGAAGCGTGTATCGTAAAAATGCTTTGATATTGAGCGGTGTGCCTTTCAGAAACTCTTTGCGTACAATAGCAGCATAGAGCTTTTGCAGCTCTGCCTGAGTGGTGGTGTTATCCAGTTTCATGCGTTGAAATCGATTCTTGTAGTGCGTTGTTTGAGCAAGTGGTCTGCCAGTACAATGCAGGCCATGGCCTCTACCACGGGAACCGCGCGCGGAAGCACGCAGGCATCGTGCCTGCCTTTACCGCGCAGGGTGACTTCTTGGTGAGCATCATTCACCGTATTTTGCTCCAGCATGAGGGTGGCGGTGGGTTTGAAAGCAATGCGCATGTTGATATCCTCCCCATTGGAGATACCACCTTGAATACCGCCTGAGTTGTTGGTACGGGTGCGCACACGTTGCCCCTCCATATAGAACTCGTCATTATGTTGAGAGCCGGTAAAAAGGGGGGCAGAGAAACCGGAGCCCACCTCAAACCCCTTTGTTGCGGGAATGCTCATCATGGCATGTGCCAGTGTGGCCTCCAGCTTGTCGAACACGGGGTCCCCCAAGCCGACCGGGCAATTGCGCACCGTGCAGGCTACCACGCCCCCCAAAGAGTTACCGTTGCTGCGGGCCTCTCGTATGGCCTGGGCCATGAGCTCTGCGCTTTCGGCATCTGCCGTGCGTACAATGTTGCCGTTGACCGTGTCTGCCTGCACGGCATGCGGTGCAACGGGGCAAATGATGGTGTGCACCTGTTGCACCCAGGCAACGACCTCCAGTTGCGGGCAAAGGGCATGCAGTATGGCTTTGGCTACCGCACCTGCGGCAACGCGGCCTATGGTTTCTCTTGCGCTGGCACGGCCACCACCCGCCCAGGCACGTATGCCGTATTTGGCATCGTAGCAAAAATCTGCATGAGATGGCCTGTACGTGTGCTGCATTTCATCGTAGGCATTGCTGCGGTGGTCTTTATTGCGCACGCTCAGGGCAATGGGGGTGCCGGTGGTCAAGCCGTCCACCACGCCGCTTAAAATCTCAACCGTATCAGCCTCATTACGCGGGGTCACAATATCACTTTGCCCGGGGCGGCGTTTGTCCAGCTCTGCCTGAATTTGCGCTGCTGTCAGCGGTAAACGAGCCGGGCAGCCGTCTATTACCACACCTACACCCACACCGTGGGATTCTCCCCAGGTGCTGATTCTGAATATAGAGCCGAATGAACTTGACATATCGCAGCGGTATCTTACCCCATTAGCGTTTGATTGGCAAGATTAATTAGCTTTTCATGCCTGAATTAGCGGGAGCTTGAAGAAGCCTAAGGCGTTTCGGGTTGTGCAGTCGGCAATGGCATCGGGGGTGGTGTGGCGCAGCTCTGCAATTTTATCTACCACGTATTTGGTGCGCCCGGGTATATTGGTAATGCCTCTGAACGGCGTGGGTGAGAGAAACGGGGAGTCCGTCTCTACCATAAAGCGGTCCGCAGGGCACCATGCGGCAACGGCTTGTATATCCTCCGTCTTGTTAAAGGTAACTAAGCCGGTAAAAGAGATTAAGCCGTTGAGCTCTGTAAAAATGCGCTCCGCCTGGGCTTGATTACCGATAAAGCAGTGGAAGACAGGGCGTACCTTCGGGAAATTGCGGGCAATGGCAAAGGCATCTTCAAAACTGGCAAGCCCTTTTTTGTCTCGCGTATGCAGGGATATGTTGAGCCCAAGCTCCTGAGCCAACTCAAAATGGCGCTCCAAAAAGACACGTTGACGGGCGCGGTAGTCATCCTCGCTCCAGCCGTCGGGGGCAGGCCAAAAGTAGTCCAGCCCGGTTTCGCCGATAGCCGCTTGAGGGTGCCGGCGGCACAGTGCCTCCATGTGTGCCAGTTGTTCTTCCGTTACATTGGTAACATCGCTGGGGTGCACGGCAAGGCAAGAGGAAACGAAATCCGGCATGCGGCGCACGAGCTCCAACTGGGGTTCCCAGTCATGCGGGCTTGTGCCTTGAGAAATACAGTGGCCCACCCCCAGTGCCAGGGAGTCAGCCTTTACTTGGTCCAAGTCCTCGTATTTGCGGGATACAAGGTGGCAGTGTGTGTCTATAATCATATTCCGAAAATCAATAAAGAATAACCTTGCGGGCACCGAAGTTCCACAGCAACACAATGCCCTCCGTTACCAGTTTTGCCAATTCTGCGGCAAAGGCACTTACCCCTAACATAACCCACACCTCACTGCAAAGGGATACGAAAACCCACATGAACAGGTTGGTAAGTGCTAGGCCTACTAAGCCGATTATCGCAAAAATGGTGAACTCGGCAGCTTGTTTATCGGCCATTTTTCTCTGTGAAAATACAAACTTGTTGCTGCAAATGTAGGTAATGAGTAGGCCTAAAGAAAAGCCTATGGTGGCGGCAATCAGGTAGTGAATACCCAAAAGTCTGTGGCAGAGCTCAAATGTTGAGAAATCAACTACAAAAGCTATGCCACCTGCAATAAGATACTTGAAAAAAGAGTTAATGAGGTCTCTTATGCCGTTTTGTGCTGCCATAACGCGCGGTGGTATACACCAAAAAAACGTAAATGTCAAACCTCAATTTATGTGGAGGCATAGGAGTTGTTTTGCTCTGCCATGACATCTGCCCCGGTGATGGTGATGAGCTCTTCATCCGTGGGGTTATTGTTATCGTACAGTCGGGTGGCTTGGTGTACGATGATTTTTTCAAAGAGGTTGCGTACATCTCTGGCATTGGCGAAATCCTCGGTTCGTTGCTCGTAGCGGGTGGTCAACAAATTGGCCGCCAGTGTTTCCGCTGCTGTGGATAAGCGGTAGCCGGATTTTTTGCACATGCCCTTGAATATCTCCAACAGTTCTGCCGGGCTGTAGTCTTCAAAGTGAATGAACTTGTTGAAACGGGATGTCAGCCCGGGGTTGGATTTGATGAAATCCTGCATCAAACCGGGGTAGCCTGCCACAATGACGATGAACTTATCGCGGTGGTCCTCCATGGCTTTCAGCAGGGTGTCCACGGCCTCTTGCCCGTAATCTCCTTCTTTGCCGCCTCTGGTCAGGGTGTAGGCCTCATCCACAAACAAAATGCCGCCCATGGCTTTTTGTACGGCCTCCTGAACTTTGATGGCTGTTTGCCCCACATAGCCCGCTACTAAACCGGAGCGGTCCACCTCTACCACATTGGCGTTGGAGAGAATGCCCATGCTGTGGTATATTTTTGCCAACAAGCGGGCAACGGTTGTTTTACCGGTACCGGGGTTACCATAGAACACCAAGTGGTTAGAGGTGGGTATGGTGGTCATGCCCCGTTGCCGGCGCTTGCGCTGCATCTCCTGCATGTGGATAAGCCCCGCAACATCTTTTTTCACGGCTTTCAGCCCCACCAGCTCATTGAGCTCTCGCATCAGGCTCTCTTTGTCGTTGTGCGGATGTATATTGACCGTTTTAAAGTAGGTGGTATGATCCCCCTTGCTTTGAGTATCGGTAGAACTCCCTTGTATTTTTATCGATGCTTGGAACAGGGTCTCCGCAGGCACATGATTAATGGTGCTAAAAAACTCTGCGGGCATATCCCCGAAAAGGTTGGAGATGACTCTGACAGATTTTTTATGTTTACCCTCACCTATTTCATAATATTTATAGTTGAGGTTATTTTTCGACTTGGCAGAGGTTTGAGCTTGCGGAGCCGCTTTGGGTGCCTGCGTGCTTTGTTGCTCATACCATGGGAAGTTGAGCTTTTGGGCGGCATACAGCTGCATGTTGCCGATGAAGTTTTTTCTGAGCGTCAGCGTGGCAGAGTCCTGCCCGCGGTTGCATTGCAATATCAGGTTGCTCACCATGTTGTACATGCTGACAAAATCTTTGGTGGGTGAATAGTCTCGCGCCGTTTGTCGCATCGCGTTTTCTGCCTTTACCGTTTGCACATAGGTATAGGGCACATTGGTGCGGTACGCATCGGAGAGCAGATTGCGCTGCCGCAGGTATTCTATCCACTCTTTCTCCGATAAATTGTGCCCGAACAGCTCTGCTATCTTTAAGCGCTCTTCCGGGTTGATTCTGCCATCCGCCGCGGCCAGACACAGGCAAAAGTTCATTAAATCCAGCTGCATGGAGTCCTCAAAATCATGGTCTGCGCATACGCAGGAGTCTCTTACATAGACTCTTATTTTATTGCAGAATTGTCTGATAAGCTGTCTTCCCGGTGGTGTAATCATATCGGTATGGTGCGTCAGTGTCTTTCCGGTTTAATGTGGGTAAGAAAGGATTGAATATCTTTAAGCTTTTTCTCGAAGATAGAGAGCGCAGCCGGGCTGAGCGGTTCTCCCCTGTATAGATTTATTTTGTGCTTAAATTGTTGATTATTATATGTTATATTAAACATGATTGCTATGGCGCAAACCTCTTGCATAGGCCCTAACAGAGTTGGTGTTTGCTGTTTTTCCACATGCGCATGCCAAGATGTCAGCTCTTTGAAATGATACACGCGGTAGTCTGCGGTGCGGGTAAGCATATCGTACCGCAAAATGGAAAACTTGCGCTTGACGCCGGATATTTGCAGCATGGTTGTT
>SUVJ01000021.1 GCA_015062045.1 Akkermansiaceae bacterium | reverse complement strand
TTCGGTGTATTATTTATCGGTTCGAGTGGTTTCGCTCGCCGTTGGCTCGCTGCACCACTCGCTAAATAAAATGACGCCCCGCAGAGCGGGGCTTACAAAATTCCGCTCGCCTACGGCTCGCCATCCCTACAAATTGCCATTTGGCGAGTTTTTTGAGGTCCCCAATTTGTAGGGGTATCAGTGAACCGTAGTATGCAAGATAAATAGTCTTGCTGAGTGATAGGCCGAATCAAATAAAAATTTCCGGTTGCTTGGGTTCAGCCGCCACGGCGTTGAGGCGTTGGGTGAACATCTCCAGCGCAGGGGGAGGCATGATACGTGCGCGGCGCGGGCAAATGGCCACACAGCGCATGCAAAGGATGCATTTGGCAGCATCTGTGGTATGCGGGGCGGCAGACGGTATGGCCCCCACGGGGCATAAGCGTGCGCAACGCCCGCAACCACCGCAAGCATCGGTAGTAAACGGCACTATCGGCATTTTGGGCAGATCTTTATACGGGTAATTGCCGGGCACGGTGACGGGGCTCTTGTCATCGGCGAACAACTTGGCAGCTACCGCTTTACCGAAATCTGCTGCGGCTGCCATATCCTCTGCATGGGGGCGCCCGGCAGCGATGCTGCGCACAATAGAATGCTCTGCAATAAAGGCAGCAGCAGCCACCACCACAAAGCCGCAATCCGTGAGCACATCCTTGAGCTCAAGCAAGGCATCCTCATAGGCGCGGTTGCCGTACAGCACCACAGCCACGGCAGGCTGCCCCTGCCCTTTAATCTTGCGCAAACGCTCCACTGCCACGGCAGGCAAACGCCCGCCATATACCGGCAATACAGCCATAAGCGGGGTGAGCAACGACAAAGGTGCCACCTCGGCACACAGGTCAATTTGATTCACCTTCATGGCAGTGGCAATGGCATCTGCCACACGCTGCGTACCCCCTGTGGGACTAAAAACGGCTTGAGTTACGTTTAAAATGTTCATGTCGGTAATATATTGAGCGTTAGTTAAAACTAAGTCAATACAGAAAAAGGATTCTTTTGATTAACGGGCGTAGCCACGGAGTGATGCAGTCATAAAATCCGGTAGCATATATCAATTTTGCTTTTCCTTAAGGGCTCACACAGCCGATGGGGTGCTCAAGCTCCCATTCAAAAGCCGCCACCGAATTCTCGGTGACGGCTTGAATTGCATTTACCAAATTGGCTTTCGCCAAAATTTTGTGTGCTTATTTGCGGCGGCGGCGTGCTGCAAGTGCAGCCAGTGCCAACAAGCTCAGCGTTGCTGTGGTCGGCTCGGGAATAGAGGCAACCACTGCATTACCCTTAACTTCATATTCAACTTTGCTATAATTTGTACCATCCGTGAACATGATTTCAAGCTCATTAGCATTCAGAGTACCGATATTCTCAAACAAAACTTGTTCAATATCAAAAATAGCATTGAGGTCGTTTACCAAGTAATTAATGGTAACGCCATCTTCAATGGTAATATTATGGCCATTCATATCAACGGCACCACCAATAATGGTGAATGAAGAATTTGCCTCCATTACCAAGTCAGCATCAATGGTTGCTGCAAGGGTTACGGCTTCTGTTAAATTGAATGTTGTGGCAGCTTCAAGTTGAGCTCCGCCAACTACTTCTACCGCTGCCCCGGATTTTACAATCAGCGTATCAGCACTAAGCAGAGCTTTATCTTGCAAACTCAAGGTACCGGCATTAAGAATAACATCTCCGGCTACCTCAAAACGGCGAGAATCAGCTATTTCCTGCTCTGTTCCGGCGGCCCCCTTCACATCTGTGAGCATTTTTTCCGTGTAAGCACCGGTCATAATGATTTTACCGCTCTGCTCCGTTTCTCCATAAGCAGAATTCAGATAAAGGTTATGGTCCCCGCTTGTATTAAGAGCATTCAAACTGATACCATCACGCAATTCAATACTACCACCTTTATTGGCAGACATATAGAAACCGGTATCTGATTGACCGTATATAGCACGCATGCGATAACCGCTATCCGTTACCTCATAATTGCCACCAAAAAGCACCGTATCATTCCCTTGAATCTTCAATCCTCTGTTCGTGTAAATTGCACCACCTTTAACAGAATATGCATACGAATCAGCCGTTGTTCCGCTCACGCCACTTACATAGTTATTGGTAAAGCTGACGTTGCCATTATCTGTAATGGAAAAGTTATTGTTGTTTGTATAAATAGCACCCCCTGATACAGAATTCGTTGAGTTATTATACGTTGGCTTACCGGTAACGCTATTGCCCTCGAAAGCAACCTTGGTGTTACCGGATATTTCAAATGCATTATTGAGGCTAGTGCCGGATGTACCACTGTTGGAAATTGCACCGCCTTTTGCACCGCCAGCCATATTTTCTACTTTATTACCTTTGAAAACTAGTTCGCCGTTATTGTTAAGTTTTAATGTTACACCACTTCCGGTATCAATCGCACCGCCGCCAGCATTGGTATTACCGGTTACTGCCTTATTGTCCTCAAAGCGAACAGAACCACTATTATTGCTAATGTTAAGCGAAGAAAGTGATGAACCTTGAGCAGCAATAGCACCTCCGTATGTCATCCCCTCTTTTGTGGAACTGGTTGCGGAGTTGTGGGAGATAGTTACATTGGTATTACCCGTAATATCAACAACACTATTTGTTCCCATATAAATAGCACCACCGTTAGAGGTATTTGCAGTCATGCTTTTACCCGTTGCAACCGTTTGGTTATTGCATATATCAACCACGGTATTATTTCGAATGCCCAGTGTAGCCGTACCGGTTGAGATACTATTACCGGACAAGATGATTGCACCGCCGCTGGCATGAGAAGCGGTAGCTTTGTTTCCACTAAACTCAACCTTATCTTCTTGCCCACTTATCGTCAAAGTTGCAGGCTTGGCAGTTCCCGTCAATTCAAGAGCGCCGTCATATCCATTGATTTCATTATCAATATAGCTTACTTTGTTGACATTGTTTTCCGGACTCCATGTAACCTCACTTGCATACACGGATGACTGAGATGTGTCATTCTCTTTCACCGGATTAGCAGCACCATAAGTTACAGGCGAACCCAGAACTGTTGCAAGTAGCACAGCCATAAAGTTTTTAGGCAAATGTAATTTCATACTATTTTTTTGTTAGGTTAATTTTGTTACTAAAGCAGAGACCCCTGCTTATGCGAGCCTTAGTATATCTCATTTTAAAGGAGATATACTCACATGTGTTGATAATTCAATAAGTTGCAAAAAACAAACCACTAAAAAACACATAAATCCTATATATTTACTATAATTTTAAATGTTGATAATCAAGCATTTTTATTAAAAAAAGGCTTGCATCTCATTTAAAATGAGATGAACAACGAGAGGCACCCGATAGGGTGGAATAGAGACATGTAACGGGTATATACAATCACGCTGTGTAAGGTGGGCGGCAGTTAAGTTTAGGTTCAATTTGCAGCTAGTATAACATTCGGCAAATAAATGGACTATTTTGTGTCCGTAAGCGAGCCAAATTTCAGAATCAATGAAACGGGTGACTCTTAAGTCATGTTAAAAAAACGCTAAGAAAATTTGAGCGTATAAGCATAGGTGGCAACTCGAAATCGAACTTAATTGTCACCCGTTTCACGGGTTCAAATTTATTTCTTATCGGTACGAGTGGTTTCGCTCGCCGTAGGCTCGCTCCACCACTCGCTCTCAAAATAAAATGACGCCCCGCAAAGCGGGCTTTTTCATATTTAGTCATCTCTAAAAACTCAACAAAAACTATTTATCTTGCATCCTACGGATCTCCGGAGCCCCTACAAATTGGTAGTTGTGGGGGAGAATACTATCGGAGTGTTGGACTTTAGTCCAACATTTATTATAAAGGCATGCCACCAATAAAAAGTGGGACTTAAGTCCCACCCTACGATAGAAACAAATTACCATTTGGCGAATTTTTAGAGGTTCCCAATTTGCAGGTCTGACTTATTACCGAACGTTATACTAGTGCGCCGACTCCTTGGGCTCATGTTTGTTATTTACGTTTAGCAGGGGTGGTCCACAAGGGGGCTGGGGAAATTCGGCGGGCATGAGCCCGCAGGATTACCCCAAACTGCTATTTTTCTAATTACGCTGATGCGAATTAAACCGCGCAAATTGACAAGCATAGTGCTTGACAAGAGAAAAGATATGAATTAAATAGGAGGAGCAATGAGACACCTTACACAACTGCTGGCAATGGCTCTGACAGGGCTGAGTGCCATGACGGCTATGCCTGCCGCGGCGCAGGATCGCATTACCTATGCAGATGTAGAAGACGGGGAGAAGAACGTCAGCTACAAGTTCTGGGTATGTATTGTAGGCTGCCCTAAGCAAGCCGTGACAGCCGTGCGCTTGGATACGATAGTATCCGTCAACAAGCACACCTACTCCGTGGACAATATGGTGGTGAAAGAATGCACCATTGATACTCGCGGCAACAACAGCATACGCTTTTACTGCACGAATAACAACGAGTATTCGCAAAGGATGAGCGACCGCACCAAAAACACCCGTAAGCTTATCGACAGCAAGACGGGGGGGCTTGCCTCCAAACCGGCCAAGAAGTTTCCGGAGGGCACCTACAGCCACAACATTGAGTACTTAATAGATGACCCGAAGAAGATAGACGACATCTATGAGTCCGCCCTTAATGCGGTTATCAAGAACCGAGGCTGCACCTTTAAAGTTAATTGATTTTTATGAAAAAAAGCACATACACCATCATTGGGCTGAGCCTTGCTTTGGCACCGCTCAGCTTCGCACAAGAAGCACCGGCCCCCGTTGCCGTGGCACAGCCGTCTGCACAAGAGGTAAAAGAGGGGTTCTCATACCTCATCGGCCAGCAGCTTGGCAGCAGCCTCGCCGGCGACCTGAGCGAGCTGCAAATCAGCGACTTGGATGCCGCCATGCTCATGAAAGGCATTGAGGACGGCATGGCTAACCGTGTAGACCCCGAAATGGCAAAGAAAGATGTACGCGCCATCATGAACGCCTTTGTGGCAGAGATGGAAAAGCGCACCCTTGCCAAGGCGGAGGTAAATGCCACTGCCGGTAAGGCCTTTTTGGCAGAGAACGCTAAGAAGGAAGGCGTAACAACCCTGCCCAGCGGCTTGCAGTACAAGGTGCTCACCGCAGGCACCGGCCGCAAGTATGATGCCGCCAAAGACGGCGCAAGTGCCATTGCATTGGTAGCATACGAGGGCCGTAAGATTGACGGCACCGTATTTGATGCCAGCGAGGCACCCGTACAGTTCCCGCTGGACGGTGTCATCCCCGGCTTCAGCGAGGCACTTAAGCTCATGTCCATAGGCTCCGAGTGGGAGATTTACATACCCTCTGAGCTGGCCTACGGCGAGCAAGGCCCCGGGGTCATCGGGCCCAACGCCACGCTTATCTTCAAGCTCAAGCTTGCAGATATTCAGCCCCCGCGCGGTAGCCAAGGCAACCCCATGGAGCTTACCCCGGAGCAGATTCAACAGCTGATGAACCAGCAACGCTGATTTACGCATTTTTTATCACTCTGCGCCCGCAGTCATGCAAGACTGCGGGCTTTTTTATGTTAATTGCAATTGTACATATTTTTTCCTCTTGAAAAACGGGGAAAAGAGAGTTATCATACATACAATGAAACTCTCCATTACATCCATTGCATTTTTAGTAGCAGGCACAATAACACAAGCTGCCACCACAATTCCCCAAAAAGGAGTAACGGTGGAGATATGGAACCATGTTAAAGGCGACAAAGTGGCGGATATGACACCCGTGATTGCGCAACGCCCTGCAGATGACATTTATTTTGTTGATAAAATAGATGAAATAGCAGTGGGGGCGGATCATTACGGGGCACGCTACACAGCCCTGTTGACGGCACCGGAAAGCGGAGAATACACCTTTTACCTGAGTGCAGATGACAGTGCAGAATTATTACTGAGCACAGATGCAACAGCCCATAACCTGCGCCATGTGTGCGGATGCGCCTTTTATGTAGGGCGCTATGAGTACTATGAAGGGTGGAATACCGGCAAAGTGAGGCTCCAAAAAGGGCAGCAATATTACCTGGTTGTACACCACAAGGACTCAGAATACGGGGAACACGTAGATGTGGCATGGGCAGGCCCCGGTATAGAGCGCCAAATCATACCACCTCATTACTATACCCCTGTTATCAAGGACGAAAACATGCCGATAATAGAGCAAACGGCGGCAAAAAATCACCACCTGCGCCATTTGCTCCACTCCCTGCACAATCAGAAGGAAAACATCATTGATTGGTTGGATAAGCTGCCAAACGAAGATAAAAACCAACTCAATACCCACTTAAGCAAGGTGCTGGCCCTTGTAGAGTGGCAAGACGCAGCGAAAAACGCCGAACTGTTACACCCCTATGCTCAAGCCGCCCAATATATAACACCAAGCACCGACACCCCCATTGATAACCCCATAGCCAAAAAGCTGTTATTGCTGGAGAACGCTTGGCTGAGCAACCTCAGCAATGACGAGCTGTTAAAACTGGGTGCACACCGCGCAGCACATACATTGGGGGAGATTGAGGCTAACGCGCAAACGGTATCTGCAACGGTAAACCTGAGCTCTGCGGCCGATAAATGGAGAGATGAGTTGGTATCTACCGGGTTCTACGCCCCCCCGGGCAAAATGGTAACGGTTAAAATACCGGCTCATCTTACCGACAAAAATCTTCAATTACAAGTGGGGCACCATTTTCCGCAAAAAGATAAGCCGCTTACTTGCATGCCCAACACTACCCGGTATTACAAGTTACAGGCAGAGGAAACCCAACTCATCACCCCGCATGGGGGAATACTGCTGCTGCAAGTGCCTTGTGGAGTAGAACTTAACAACACACCCATAAGCATTAACGGCGCATTAAAAGCCCCCAAATTTGTATTGGGACAAGATACGAATGCAGATTGGGAAACCCTAAAACAAGCCCCTGCCCCTTGGGGGGAGCTGGTGAGCGAGCATGTCATTATTCTTGCCCCGAGACAAGCCCTGCAAGAGCTGACCAACCCCACGGAGCTCATGACTTGGTGGAACATTAACAACCGCGATTTGGAGGATTTTTACTCTTACTATCCGCGCGTTCCCTTCCGTATGCATGCCGGGCATTATGCAGAGGAGGGCATCTCTTGGTGGCCGCTGCAATGGGCCCCCGGCAGTATGCCCCATTTGTTTAACCTGGCGGCCTTGCAACAAGAAAACAGTGCGCTCTATTTGCATGAGCACGGGCACCATTGTGACTTTGATGACATGGAGCTCTCCTTCTGGGCAGAATCCACCCCGAATTGGGGCGGGTATTACATGAAAGCCCGAGAGGGTAAAGCCTTTGACTGGAAGGATTCTCATGACCGCCACCTGCGCAACCTTTTTAACCCGGAGGACCCCGGCATGCAGGAGATTATGCAGGAAAAATGGTACAAAATAGCGGACCGCGGCACCCACCATTGGTCTTACCCCATTACCTCCATGATGATAGGCTATGCAGAAGAGTTTGGTTGGGACTGCGTGAAAGAAACCCTGAAACACCTGCGCAACAAGCAAAGCGAGCTGTACCGCGAGGATATCTCGGCACACGAAGATGCGGATCAAGCCAAAATAAACCGTTATCTCATTGGGTTATCTCAAGCAGCGGGGCGAGATGTACGCCCGTATTTTGCGCACTTCAAACTGTATGTATCAGAAAATGCGGCAGCCTATTTAGACTCCCTGCAACTGCCTGCCTGGGATAAAACATATTTAGTACAACCTACTGTACTTGAAATGCCCGAAAACTCTGTATTAAGCATACCCTGCGGCAAGACAGAGCTGCTCGGCTACGCTGCCGGAGCACGCATTGAATGGGAGCCCCAAACAGCCTGCGGCGGCACAATCATGACCCACCGAGACGGCCACACCCTTTACACCCCCAAAGAAAATTTCACCGGGGAAGATACCCTTATCTATCACCTCTATAACATACACGGTAAATCCGTAAAAAAACAACTCAAAATCCGGGTAAAACCAATATCCACCCCATAAAAAGCCATGAAAATACATTTTTGCGGAGCAGCTCAAACAACAACGGGCTCCCAGCATTTGCTGGAGGTAAACGGCAAGCGCATATTGCTTGATTGCGGTATGTACCAGGGGCACCGTGAGGATCAATTGAGGATTAACCGAGATTTCCCCTACTTTGACCCCAAAAGCGTGCATTGTGTAGTGCTTTCTCACGCGCATATCGACCACTCCGGCAACTTGCCGAACTTAGTGAAAAAAGGGTTCCGTGGGTTCATTTACACCACCTACGGCACGCGTGATTTATGCTCTGTCATGCTGGCAGATGCCGCCCGAATACAGGCAAGCGACGTCAAGTTCATGAACAAAATGCATGCCCGCAAGGGTGGCAGCGGCACGGTGGCAGAGGTTATCTACACCGAGCAGGATGCCGAGGCCTGCATGCGCCAATTTCTGACCATAGGCTACCACATGCCCCTGCCCATTGCCCCGGGGGTTACGCTCTCCTTCTACGATGCCGGGCATATTCTGGGTGCGGCACAGGTTGTGTTGGATATTGATGATGAGGAAGACGGGCAGCACAAGCGCTTACTCTTCTCGGGCGACATAGGGCGAGGCAATAACGAGTTGTTGCGAGACCCCGAACCGGTGGAGGATGTAGACATTATGCTCATGGAGAGCACCTACGGCGGGCGTTTCCATGAATCGGGCACACGGGCGGATGACACCTTTATTGCCACAATCAAGGCAGCCATGAAACGCGGTGGCAACGTGTATATACCCGCCTTTGCCGTAGAGCGCACGCAGCAGTTGCTCTACCTGCTCAACCGAGCCTACAGAGATGGCAAAATGCCCAATTACCCCGTATATGTGGACAGCCCCATGGCGGTGAGCGCTACGGAGATTTTCCGCATTCACCCCGAGTGTTTCAATAAAGAGGTGTACGACTTTCTGTTCAATGAGCGAGACCCCTTCGGCTTTGAGCAACTGCACATGGTGCGCACGGTGACAGAATCTCAACGGCTCAATAACATGAGGGAGAAAGCCATCATCATCTCCGCCTCGGGCATGTGTGAAGCCGGGCGCATTCTGCACCACCTCAAAAACGGTATCAGCAGAGACAACAACTCCGTGCTCTTTGTGGGATACTGCGCCGCCAACACCTTGGGCCGCCGCATTATGGACGGCGCGCTGGAGGTGCGGATTCTGGGTGACCTATACCCCGTGCGCGCCAAGGTTATCACGCTGGACTCCTTCTCCGGCCACGCGGACCACGGGGAGCTCATCAACTACTTTGGCCGCACCGGTGGTAAAAAAAGCAAAGTATATTTAGTACACGGAGAAAAAGAATGCACCGCAGCCCTCAAAGCAGCGCTGCTCCCCCTGCACAAAAACGGCGAGATTCATGTGGCACATTTGAATACCACGGTGGTGTGCTAACACACCCTCCTTTCATCTCAACAGCCGCACCGTCGGGCAACGGTGCGGCTGTTGTTTTTGATGATATTAAGATTTTAATCCCACTGGTTATTCAGAGACTTGGTCTCCTTTTTCACCTCCATGTTACGCTCTGTCTTGCCGGAGATGGCAGGGGGATTGTTGCGGTTGGCAAAGAGGTCCAACACCACAATTTCATTATCCCCCTGTTTCAGGAACTCAGCGGGGCAATAGAGGCGTTCTTGCGGACCAATGTTCCAGTAACGGCCCAGCAAATGCCCATTGACCCACACATAGCCTTTGGGCCAAGCAGCCATGTCCAGGAAGGTGTCCTGCACTTGCTCCAAGCGAACCGTTGCCTTGAACATGCCACCGCGTACACTCGCAGAGCACGGGCAATCACTCGGCTTTTCAACGGGCACGGCGGTAAGCGGGTGCACACGCATGAACCACCCGGTAAGCGGCTTACCCCCCAGTGTAACAGGGCCTACAATGCCCTTGCGGTCTTTCTCCATGTAGGAGCAGAAATTGACGTGCCCGAACGTATCCACCAAAATATACACGGTAGTGGGCTCTTTGCGAGCAGGCAGAGTAATGCCATTTGTACCATCCATACGGTTGATGGTACCAACGTATTCCTGCCCCATATACACAACACCGTAGTCATGCACAGGGGCTTGCAACGTTGCCTCTGCCCCGGCAGGCACCTCTGCGGAGTATACGGCAAGGCCTTGGTTTTGCCCCACGCTCTCCAAGGTGCGGGGGTGCTCACTCTCGCCCTCGGCACGCCAGTCAATTTGGGTAAGGTTGCACATAAAATCGGGTGTGAATGCGGCTACCTCCATGGTAGGCGGTGTTTGCGGCACCGCAGGAGCTTTCAGCTCCGGCAATGCCCCCAAGATGATATCCCGATACTCAAAATACTCTTTGGTAAGGTTGCCATGCTCACCTACAGGTGAGCCGTAGTCATAGCTGGTGAGGCCCGGCTGAAACTTACCGCCCTGCTCATTGCTGTTAGAGCCGGCAGTGAGCCCGAAATTGGTACCGCCATGGTACACAAAGAGGTTAAAGGAGACACCGTCTTTCATATACCAACGCACGGAGTTGAGCGTTTTACGGGTGGGGGTCCAGTTACCCTCGCCCCAGTGACGCAGCCAACCGGGGTATGTCTCGCCGGAGAACACGGGCACCCCGGGGGCAATGCGCAGGGCATTCCGCATGTCCGCAGGGCGGTCGGCGGGGTCCAAGCCCACAGCCACCCCCTTGGGCACAAAACGCAGGTGGTGATTAGAAGAGCCCTCCGACAGGTAGAACGGCCCTGCCCCTTTCTTCTCCCAAAAGTCCTTGAGCCATTCAATATATGCCGGCTCATCATGCGGGGATTTGTAGCTGCCGTACTCATTCTCTAACTGCACCATGAGAATGGGGCCACCGTTTTTGCTGAGGCGGGGTATGGCAATCTCTGCCATTTTCTCCAGATAACGGGTTTGCGCCTCCATAAACTGAGGGTTCTTGGTGTTGCGCAACGGTGTTACATCATCCTTGATTAAGTAGGTGGGCAAGCCGCCCAGATCCCACTCACCGCACACATAAGGGCCGGGGCGAAACAACACCCACATACCCTCCTCTTGGCACAGGTCTATAAAGGCTGCAATATCATTGCGCCCACTGAAATCCCAGCTGCCGTCTGCCTGTTCCAATTGGTTCCAGAAGGTGTAAAAAGCAATGGTGTTCAAGCCCATGGCTTTAGCCGTCAGAATACGGTGCCGCCAGTACTCGCGCGGTACGCGTTGAGGGTGAATCTCGGCAGAGCGAATCTGGAAGGGCTTGCCATCCAACATAAACTCACGCCCGCCTTGCCCACCAAAGCTCATAATGGCCGGGGTGCCCTTTTGCGGTTGCTGAAAATTCTTCATAGCATCTACACCCGCCACCACCGTGGAGGCTGTAAATACCGCCATTGCTATACTCGCCCATGCGGTTTTCATGCTCTAATACCTATCAGTTTAATAGTCATTTGTCAAGCAAGAAAAACAGCTTGTCTCCTCATACTCTCAATTTACGTTACTTAAACTGCCCGGCAAGGTCGATTCGGCAGGGAGCATAGCGACTATCCCCCATTACTTAACCACCACAATACCGCGCAGGCCAACCTTGGCAGCAACGGCGCGGTTAAGCAAAATATCTGCACTGCATTTGTGCAACAAATGGGCGGGTATGGTAGAACTGAGGAGGATGAGCGACTGCTCCTCGGGCGAGAAAACGCTGTATACGGTAACGGCGGCTTTGTGAGAATGCAACACGGCGGGGGACGGCATGGTATCCGTTTTCAGGACTAAGCGGTCAACCTCAAGCTCTGAGTCATAGCGTTGACCATGCAGCACATGGGCATCTGCCACCAGAGCATTCCATTGAGCCTCGGTCAGGTAAAGAACACCATCCCTGCAGGGGTGCTGCGTGGCAGCAGACTCCAAATTTTGCCACAGTTTGCAGCGTATGAAGGCATCCCTCACCTGCCCGCTCATGTAGAAGAAGGAGATACCCGCCACGGGCAGCAATAAAAACGCAGCTATGCGCACCCCGTGATGCCGCAACATAAGCCCTGCATACATGGCTGCAAATACACAAATACCATAAAATTGCAGGCAACGGTATTCTCTGTGCGGGTAATAACCGGGTATCACCAAGGTAAGCAGCACATACCCCAGCCCCACAAGCAGCAAAAGGCGCAGGCGTGGCGGCGTGACATGTACCGCTTGTTGCCTGCGGAAAATGAGGTACATGAGCAGAGTGAGTGCGGCAATACCCCCATACGCAGGCGAGGCCAGCATGGCATAGCGAATGGGGTCCACCAACGGTGCAAGCCTCTCCAGCGGGCCGGCAGAAAAGCCACAGGCATCCATACGCGCAGCCCAGCACGGAGACGAAAAGAACAACACGGCACAGGCCGCTAGCGCCAAAGCCAAGCTCCAATAGCGCCAAGAGCTAAACATGCGCTGCTGCCGCAGCAACAGCCACCCCGCAGGGGCCAAAAATATGGGCAAGGCGGTAAGCACCAATATCTCATTACCCATACCCACTATCGGCGTAAGCAACAATAGCACAACATAGCGAGCTGCGCCTATGCGCTCTTGCCTGAACAAGGGCTCACAAAGGGCAAAATAAATGAGCGCCACCCCGCAGGGATACACCCAATTCAGGTTATCCGGCCACCAGTCTGTAATGGGAGACGCCGTAGCCATAAACAGGGAGATATAGCACAACACCAACAGGGACGGCACCTGCCACGCGGGCCATTTACCCGTACCCATGCGTTGAATACCTACGGCCAGCACCAGCATGAACAGCGGGTGAATAATGCTCAATGCCACATGCAGCGGCACGGCATACAGAAAATAGGAACAAAACTCACCAAAGCGAGCATTAGCCGTTTTCCGGCCATTGACGGCGGTATCCCACGCCTCGGAAAAACTTTGGCTGTTGAGGTGAAACATACCTTCTACAGAAGGCACGTTGTTGTACATAAACCACGGGTAATACACCCCGTACAGCAACACCAGAAAAGCAAGCAATGCGTATTTCAGCACCCGCTCGCCTTTGCTGTGTATTGCCCCCGGCATACGGCACGCATTAGTTTGCAGCCACCTTGCCCAACAAATCGCCTTGGCGGGCAAAGGTTTCCCGGCATTCTGCCGTGTTACGGCTGATATCCTCTGCCAATTCTATACGCCCGGGTTCAAAGAAGCTCATAACAGTAGAGCCACCGAAGCCGAAATAGCCCTGCTCTGCGCCCATAGCCACAGGTTTGCCGGCCTCGTACGTTTGGTAAATAGCCCCTACCCCCGTGGCACCCACGGCGAGCTGCAGAACATCCCCCACGCGCTCGGTATGAAGCACGGTAAGCTCACGCTTGTTAGTCCACAGCCAAGCCAACTTACTGCGCAAGCAATAGGGTGACACGCTGGCAAGCGGACCGGGAATACGGTGCGCGGGCTCCGGCGTGCCCTCTGCCACAAAGTGGAAACGGTGATAATCCACCGGGCACAAGCGGCTGAGCACAACTGTGCCATGCTCATATTTCTCTGCCAGCTCCTCACTACCCAGCAGTGCGGGCAAATCAAACTTTTGCCCCTTAACAAAGGCACCCTGCATGGTTGAGGCATCTTGCCAACCCATGTGGCGACCATCTGCCGGCAGTACTACCACGTTACCCTCTGCCAACGGGCGAGCTCCCGGTTTGAGTTTGCGGTAAAAAAAGTCGTTAAAGCAGGTAAACTCTTCAAGCGGTTTTTCTATCTCCTCCGTATTAATGCCGTATTCTTCAATAAAGGCGGGTATAGTCTCCGCACTTTTACGGCTGTTTTTCATGGCCCCCAACAGCTTGGAGAAAATGGCACGTTTCACCAGCACATGCAACCCCACACGCCCGAGCGTGGTACCGTATATCCACCGCAGGTACTTTTCTCCCAGTATCTTCTCCTGCTCAATCTCGCCTGTGTATCGGTTATAAAATCGGATGGGTTCTGTGCTCATACCGGGTGTATGTTAGCAGGTTCTGTAAAAACAGTCAATCCCAATTTGCCGGAGCAAATCGGGATTTGGCATTTTCACATGAGGCTGCGTGAATTATCTTCGTTTTTTGCGGATATTCTCCAGCATTTTCTCAGGATTTTCAAATTGCTTTTCAAGTGCTTGAATCATCTCTGCACGTGTGGACTCAGGGTATGCGGTTTGCGCTTCTTTAAGCACATACTCCTTTGCGGCCAGAATATCCTGCACTGTTTTGGCATTAAGTAACATGATATTCAGGCAGGGGAAGATGACCTCCGCACGCTTACGCTCCATGATACGCTCTTCATTAAGGGGGTGTGCCTGAGCCAAATAGGCATCATATACGCGGGCTTTGCCTTGGTAGTCATGCCGCCCATAGCCGGCAAGCTCCGTACTCAGTGCCGCCATTTGAGCATCCGCAGCGGCGTTTTGCTGCAGGCCGGTGGTATCTTGCGGGTCATGCGCGACAATTTCCATACGCAAAGCGGCAGCGGCTTTTTCAAAACGCTTGGGGAACTCCTTGTAAATGGCAGCCAACGCAGTAGCCCTGGCCACCCCGGTTTGTTGGCGGGCCTCTTTCAACTGTTGTCTGCGGGTCAAGGCATTATCTAAGTACATACGCATGCTCGTCCACTCTGCATGGCCTCCGGTAAAGCCATCCAGCACTTCACCATCGGGGCTAAGCATCAGGAAGGTAGGGAAACCGCTTACACCATACTCACGGCACAGCTGTTGGCGTTGCTCCCGCACGGCGGCATCCAATTGTATACGGCGGGGCAAATCTACCTCTACCAATATGTATTTATCTGCCACATAGTCGGCAAACTCGGGTGTATCCAACACGGCATATTTAATTCTGCGGCAATGCGCACACCAATCGGATCCCGTAAAGTTCATCAAAATGGCCTTATTTTCAGCTTTAGCCTGAGCTTTGGCTGCTTCAAAATCGCTTCCCCATTCTGCCCCCATGGCAGGGGCAACCAAAGCGGCCACGGCACATGCAAAAATTGATGTTCTGAACATGCTTTTCATTGTACGCATTTCACTGAGCACCGCAAGCTAATTGTGTGCCTTTATGTCATTTTGTTGCGGCTCACCAATCCAAAAAAGCTCGCCCCGTTTTAAGGGGGCGAGCGAATCAAAATAACTGTACGTTGCGATTACTCGGTAACGGTAACCTTGGCGTTGCGAGCCAACAGATCAAGCACCTTGGAGGTGATGATGGACAGGCGAACACCTGTCATGCGACCCTCGCGCTGCAGCTTGCGGATGAAGCTCTTGAGGTTGTTCTCACGAGCCTGCTTGGCCATGTTGGAGATAGCCTCAATCATCTCTTGATCCGTAGCAACAACGTGCTCGCGGTGGGCAATCTCCTGCAGGGCGAAGTACACGCGCAGGTTGCGCTCGGTCTCTTTCATGGCCTCCTCACGCAGTGCATCCATATCTTTGGCAGCATCATAGTTACCGCCCTGAATAGCGGCATACACCTTACGTTGCACGGTGTTCTCGTTCTCGCGCTCTACGAGCTCGGTGGGCAGAGCAAAGGAGAGCTGTTCTGCCAGTTTCTCAGAGATTTGCTCGGCCTTAGCCTCATCATTGCTGCGCTCTTTGTTACCCTTGAGGTTCTCTTTAACGATGTCACGAATCTCAGCCATGGTCTTGCCGGGCAGAGCGGTGGCGAAGAGCTCCTCGTTCACCTCGGGCACCTGCTTCTCGCGCACCTCTTTAACTGTGCAGTGGAACACAACCTCCTTACCGGCAAGGTCGGAGATGGGGAAGTCCTCCTTAAGGGAAGCCGTAATATCCTTGGACTCACCGGCACTTACGCCAACCAAGCCGGCAGCAAGCTCGGGCATGAAGCGGTCTTCCTCCAGCGTTACCCAGTAGTCCTCACGGCCTTCCATAAAGCCAACGGGCTTACCACAGTACTCAGCGGTGGGCTGCCCCTCTACCGTGGTCTTGAAGTCAATTACCACCACATCGCCTTGGGCGGATGCGCGCTCCGTCACCTCGTGGCGTGCAGAAGTCTCTGCATACTTGGCCAGGGTTTCGTCAATCTCAGCATCGGACACCTCCGTGGTGGGTACACTTACCTCAATACCCATGTACTCGGGCAGCTCAAACTCGGGCACTACCGTGAGCTTGGAGGTAAGGGTATAAGAGCCGTCCTCCTGCACGCCGCTTTGAATATCACCGAAGTCAAGCACCTTGAGCTCGGGGTTCTCATCCAAGCATTTGTCTTGGATATCGGAGCGCAGACGAGCATCGAGCTCATCCTTAATATCAGAAGCATAACGTTTGACAATCACGCTCTTGGGAGCCTTACCGGGGCGGAAACCGGGGATACGGGCACTGCCGGCAATGGACTTGATAATACCGTCCTGAATGGCGGTTACATCAGCTGCCGGTACGGTAGCCTTGAGCTCCACCTGGCAATCGCTTGTCTTGTTGATGGTAATTTCCATAATTCTTAAGGTTTGAAAATTGCAGAAAAAGTTGCGGTATTCTACCATAACACCTCACTTTTGGCAAGCCGAGAGTGAGTAATGACAAAGTTTTTAACCGTTAGTAACGAGCACAAGGCAATTCCGGCCTAAAAATATCTTGACAAAGAGCCCTTGTGTGTTAGTCTGACTCAAAATAAATACGCACCGCACATGAAGGTAGCCATAGCACTTACAGACCAAAGTTTTCAACGCACCAAATCCATGGGTATATTCAATGTTTCCATGGGGTTGGCCAAAGGGTTAATGAACTGCCCCGAGGTTACGGAATTACATATTTTGGGCAACAACGAGTGTAAAGATATCTTTAAAAATTGCCCCCCACACGTGCACGTGCACCTTACGGATAAGCCTGTGCCACGCCGTTTTGCCCGCGTGTGGTGGGATCAATTCGGCCTGTGTGCCTCCGTTCGCAAAATTAAGCCTGATTGGGTGATTTTACCCAAAGGCGTGCCGCCGTTTTTCCCGCGTTTCGGCAAGGCAAAAATGGCATGCTACGTGCATGATGTGATGTGGGAGCACTACGAGCAGCGCTCCGCTGCGGATCGCAAAGGCCCCTTTCCTTGGCATGAGCTGCTGTATTTTCGCAATTTATCATTGCGCGCCATGAAAATATCTGATCTGGTGCTGACACACACTCAATTTAATGCATCGCGCATTTTGCATTATGTACCCCAAGCACGCATCGCACGCATCGGCATTGGCTACGATGATACGCCCCCCGCAACAGAAACAGATTCGCCCAAGAGAGATGTGCTCACCTATGCCTCCACCTTCCCCCATAAATGCACACCTTTAACCCTGCAACGCATCTCCGCTTGGCTCAACACGCGCGAAGATGGTAAAGATATACGCATACACGTGGTGGGCAGCATGCCGGAGGATCTTTCACTGCCGGATGACGGGTGGATTCACCACGCCCGTATCCCCTATGCAGAGTTGCGCACCTTATTGCGGGAAAAGTGCCGCATGGCTGTCTATTTTTCCGACTATGAAAGCTACGGCATGCCCCCGGTGGAATGTTTGCTCAATGGTGTACCCTGTGTGGCATCAGATATCCCCCCCATTCGCGAGAATATTCCGGCACAATATCTTTTCAACAATGCGGATGAGGCGGATTTTATAGCCAAAGCCAATGCCGCATACGACAAAAAACACCCCTTTATTTGCCCGGAGTTTCCGACATGGCAAGAGGTCTGCAACCGCTGTGTTCAAGCCATGTTGCAGCACTAAAGCATTCCCCCGTATCCCGCATATCCCCCCGCAAGCGCATCTCTTGCAGGGATTTTTTGCTTGTCATGCGGTGTGATTTTTGCTATGGTGAAGAAAGATACAGGTTTCACACCGCATACTGTTATAAGTTATGAGAGCAAAATACCTATTCCCCCTAATGGCACTTTCTGCCACTTTGGCAACCGCCGGAGAGCGAGAGAGCTTTGATTTCGACTGGAAGTTCAAATACTTTGGTGGGTATGACCCGGCATTAGCCGGTTCTGCCGCAACGGCAAACAGCCACCAAGGCGGGCACCCGGCATCTCATGCAGTAGACAATGACATGAACACCCGCTGGTGTGCCCCCAACCAATCCAAAGGTCACAAACTGACGGTTCGCCCCAATTTTAATGACCCTGTACAGCTTTTCTTCATCTATTGGGAAAAAGTGTGCAACTTTGATGTTACCATTACCGTCAAATGCAAAAACGGCAAAAAAATTGTAGAGAAATTCAATGCCGGAGGCCAGGCCGCAGCGTTTGTCATGATGAAGGATGACCCGCAACCCATAGATGAGGTTGTTATCAGTTTTGACGGGGGAACCTCCCAAAGCCAGTGGGCCAGTGTGAGGGAAGTTATCTTCACCGGCACAGACAATCGCCCCATCACCGTCAAAAATGGCACGGGAGCCTTTGTACATGCCCTGCCCGATGCCTCTGAGGAGGGTTACAAACCTGTACAATTACCGCATGACTGGGCTATTGAAAGCCCCTTCCTGGCAGATGAGCCTAATGAAACCGGCAAGCTCCCGTGGAACGGTTGGGGCTGGTACCGCAAAAATTTTGAGATACCTGCAGACTTTTCAGCTGAGAAGGATCGCTATTATCTGGACTTTGACGGCGTAATGTCCAACCCCAAGGTATACATCAACGGCCAACCGGCCGGAGAATGGGCGTATGGCTACAACTCTTTCCGGGTGGATATTACCCCGTATATCAAACCGGGCAACAACAAGGTAGCCGTTATGGCCAGCAACCTGCCGCTTTCCACCCGCTGGTACCCCGGGGCCGGCATTTACCGCCATGTGTGGTTGGAGAAAACCGGCCCCGTGCATCTTACCCAATGGCCTACATACATCACCACCCCTCATGTTACAAAGGAATCTGCAACGGTTAAAGTACAAACCACGGTGGCTAACACCGGCTCAGATACGGCAGAAATTGTAGTGCAGCAACAAGTTGCCGGCATACAAGCCCCCCCGGCAATCATTACCATTGCCCCCGGCACGGAAGGTGTTGTTGAGCAAGAGATTCACCTTACCGACCCCAAATTATGGAGCTGCGAATCCCCCCATCTCTATACGATGGAAACTACAGTGCTGCACAACGGCAAACTGATAGACAGCAAAAAAACCGACTTCGGTGTACGCACGGCAGAGTGGAAAACGGACGGGTTTTACCTCAACGGCCAAAAAGTACGCATTAAAGGCGTGTGCGAGCACCATGACTTAGGTGCCTTGGGTGCGGCATTCCATGCCCGTGGCTATGAGCGTAAAATAGAAAAACTTAAGGCCATGGGTTGCAACTCCATACGCATGACCCACAACCCGCCCGCCCCCGAGGTGCTTGACCTGTGCGACAAACACGGCATTTTGGTCATCGATGAGCTTTTCGACATCTGGAAACGCCAGAAGTACGAAAAAGTGAACGGCTACCACATCTATTGGGACGAGTGGTGGCAAAAGGACGTGCAGAACTTCATGCTCAGAGACCGCAACCACCCCTCCATCATTGCTTGGAGCGGTGGCAACGAGGTACCGGAGCAAAGTGCCCCCAAAAACCCGAAACGCCACGAGCAAAACATAGCCATTGCCAACGGGCTGCGAGATGAAATACGCAAGTACGACACCACGCGCCCCTACACTGTTGGCTGTAACGACCAAAACGCGTTCCGCAACGGTTTTGAGGAAACCATGGATGTATACGGCTTTAACTATAAGCCGCATCTCTACCCCTTGTTCCGCAAAATGCACCCGGACAAGCCCTACTACGGCTCAGAAACCTGCTCTTGCGTAGGCACCCGAGACACCTACGCCTTCCCCCTCAAATGGAATGTACAGGGTGGTTACCAAGGTGTCAGCATCGCCCCGTTCCAAGTGAGTGCATATGGTGTAGCCTCCACGCACTGGGGATACTGCGCAGACATAGAGATGCATGCCCACACTAAAGCCCCGGATGTAGCCGGCGAATACGTATGGACCGGGTTCGACTACCTTGGTGAGCCCACCCCCTTTAACCAGGATGCCACCATAGAGGGCAACATCAAACACCTGCCCGAGGCCGAGCGTAAGGAAATCATGAAACAGTATGAAGCTATGGGCAATAAGGCTCCCAGCCGCTCCTCCTACTTTGGTATTATAGACCTTGCGGGGTTCCCCAAAGATGTCTATTACCTCTACCAAAGCCAATGGAACCCGGAGCTGGCACAAGCTCACATTCTGCCACACTGGAATTGGCAGGGCCGCGAAGGACAAAAAACACCCGTTATGGTGTTTACCTCCGGGGATGAAGCAGAGCTCTTTGTCAATGGCAAAAGCCAAGGTGTACGCAAACGCGGAGATGGTGACACTTTCCGCCAAAAAGGTAATGATTCTAAAAACAACAAGGTACCGTACCTCGATGTCAGCAAAAACCAATACCGCTTCACGTGGGAGGACGTTGTGTACGAGCCCGGCACCGTAGAGGTAGTGGTCAAAAAGGACGGCAAGCCCTGGGCTACAGCCAAGCGTGTCACCACCGGTGAATCCGCAGCTGTAACACCCGTGGTAGATCGCCAAGCGATCTGTGCAGATGGGCACGACCTTGCTCACATTGAGCTCGCCCTTACGGATAAGGATGGCAATGTGGTGCCCACAGACTGCCGCAAGGTGGAGTTCTCCATCGAGGGACCTGCCGTACTGGCCGGGTTCTGCAACGGCAACCCCATAGACCATACCAGCCTGCAAAACACCAAACAAAGCTTCTTTAACGGCCGCATACTGGCCGTGGTACGCAGCAAGCGTGGAGAAACCGGCACGGCTACCGTCACCATCAAGGCAGAGGGGCTGCCGGAGGTGAAAGTACCCGTTGTGGTTACCCCCGCCAAATAACGCAGCAATGTCACATTTTCAGCCGCTCTGCCCCATGCAGAGCGGCTTTTTTATTGCTTTAGATGAGTAAATGTGTTAGCTTTATACAAAAGAAGGCATTGAACAATTATACTCGCCATGAAAAAAATACTTCTCAGCATCCTTATTTGCGCCATTGTACTCGCCAGTGCCGGCAGCGCTCTCTTCTTTTACACAAAATATCAACAGAGCGAAGAACGCAACCACTACCATAGCCAAGTCAATAAATATTTAATTTGGAATAACATCCGCAACAAGATTCATTTTGACATAGCTCAGTTGGGTGGAGAAACGCTCTATTCCACCTACCCGAACTATGACCGCTTACCCGGCTTTACATTTAAATGGTTTGTAGAGGTTCCCCAAACGGAAGAAAAAGCCTTTGAATCCTACGCTGACGGGCTCGAAGACTACTTAAAAAAATACTTAACGCTTCTCGTAAAACGAGACATGCTCAGCAAGCCGGGCATTCGAGTTTCCCGGTTCAAAAAAGACCGAGGATTATCTCACAACGGTATCCCCTTCAGCGCGTATGATATTGAAGTAACCTTTGAGGGCATGACATACCTGCCGTTAAATGAAGAGGAATAGGGTTTGTTACCCTGCCCTGCTGCCATTCACCTTAAAGTGAAAACCGCCCGGTTGAAGGAGCCAACCGGGCGGTGAAGTTTGTGAGCTGTAGGGGGGGATTACTCCTCCTCGCCTACGGTGAGGGTGTCGTCCTCCGGCATGAAGTCCTCCTCCTCGTTATCGTAGGTAGCACGGGGGATGGGCGTAGCACCGGGAGCGGGCTCCACAACGATGTTGCGGTATTTGTCGAAACCGGTACCTGCGGGGATGAGGTGACCGAGGATGACGTTCTCCTTGAAGCCCTCGAGGATATCCACCTTGCCGAGGGTTGCAGCCTCTGTGAGCACGCGGGTGGTGTCCTGGAAGGAGGCGGCGGAGATGAAGGAATCCGTCTTGAGGGAGGCCTTGGTGATACCGAGCAGGATGGGCTCGGAGTCTGCAGGGCGACCGTTCATGCTGACGGTTTCCTTGTTGATGCGGTCGAGGGTGGTGCGATCCACCTCGTCACCCCAAAGGAGACCGGTATCGCCGGGGTTCTTGACGCGCACCTTGCGGAGCATCTGGGAGACGATGATTTCCACGTGCTTGTCATTAATCTCTACACCCTGCACACGGTATACCTGCTGCACCTTGTTGACGAGGTGCTCCTGGAGGGCCTCCTTACCGCAGATGCGGAGGATTTCGTCGGAAGCCTCGGTACCGTCGGAGAGGGGCTCACCGGCGCGTACAAAATCACCATCGTGCACGATGATGTGGCGGTCCATGGGCACCAAGTGCTTGCAGGAGATTGCACCCTCGTTCTCGTCTCGCTCTTCGAGCTTGGCGGAGCGGCGGCGGCTCTTACCGGCAGCCTCCTTGGCGGCGGCATCACGGTAAATGGTAACCACCTTCTTACCGCGAATCATGGCGTCATCGATAGCGACGATACCGTCCATCTCTGCCAAGGTGCAGGTATCTTTGGGGCGGCGGGCCTCAAAGAGCTCTGCCACACGGGGAAGACCACCGGTAATATCGTTTGTCTTCTGCACCTTGCGGGGAGTCTTGGCGAGTGTGGTACCGGCAGAAATCTTCTGCTTGTTGCTTACGGCAAGGTAAGCACCGGTGGGGATGGGGTATGTGGTGGCGCGAGCCTTGTCACCCTTACCGCTCTTCACGATGATGCGGGGAGCGAGGTCCTGACGGTGATCGATGATGGCGGTGGTACCGCGACCGGCCTCGGTGCGGCAGGTAATGCCCTCAATCATGTCTGCAAACTCAACGGTACCGCTTACCTCTGCAATCACAGGAATGGCGAAGGGATCCCACTCGGCAATGAGGGAGCCGGCGGCAATCTTGTCACCATCCTTCACGTGCAGCACAGCACCCATGGTGAGCTGGTAAGACTCCTGCTCTTTACCCTCCTCATCATACACCTTGACGCTACCGTTCTTGCAGAGCACGACCATGTTGCCGTTCTCATCCTCTACGCAGCGACCACGGAGGTTTTCATCATAGATGACCTGACCGTCCGTCTTGGCGATGTACTCGGGGCGGCTGGCAGAAGCGGAAGCCGTACCACCGACGTGGAAGGTACGCATGGTAAGCTGAGTACCGGGCTCGCCGATGGACTGTGCAGCAATAATACCCACAGCCTCACCCACTTTCACGGACTTGCCGGTAGCCAGGTTCAAGCCGTAGCACTTAGCACAGCAGCCCTTGGTGAGGTCACAGGTGAGCACGGAGCGCACCTTCACCTTCTCGATACCGGCATGCTCAATGCGCTTGGCGGCTTCGTCGGTGATAATCTCATTCTTGGCAACGATGAGGTTGCGGGTGGAGGGGTCATAGATATCCTCACAGGTTACGCGGCCATAAATGCGCATGGAGAGGCTGGCGATTTCATCATCACCATCGTAAATGGCGGTCATGGTGATGCCGTTCTCGGTGCCGCAGTCCTCATCACGCACGATAACGTCCTGAGCAACGTCTACCAACTTACGGGTCATGTAACCGGAGTCTGCCGTTTTAAGAGCGGTATCGGCAAGACCCTTACGGGCACCGTGGGTGGAGATGAAGTACTCAAGCACGCTCAATCCCTCACGGAAGTTGGAGGTGATGGGGCGCTCAATAATTTCACCGGAGGGCTTAGCCATAAGACCACGCATACCGGAGAGCTGCTTAATCTGAGCCTTGTTACCACGAGCACCGGAGTCAACCATCATGAAGAGGGGGTTGGCAACGGCAGAGCCGTCGTTGTACTCCAGCTTGGTGTAAAGCTCCTTCTGGATGGCATCCGTCGTGGAGGACCAGATGTTAACCACCTTTTCATAGCGCTCGCCGTTGGTGATAAGACCTTCCTCATACTGCTCGGTAACCTTGGTTACCTCGTCATATGCCTCGGCAATGAGCTTATCCTTGTGCTCGGGCTCAACCATGTCCACAATACCGATGGAGCAACCGGAGCGGGTAGCCTCCTTGTAACCCAGGGACTTGAGGTCGTCCAGAGTTTCAACGGTCTTGGCCTGGCCGCAGGTCTGGTAGCAGCGCCAAATGATTTCGCCGAGCTCCTTCTTGCGGACGTTGCAGTTGATGTAACCGATGTCGTTCGGCCAGATTTCGTTGAAACGGACACGGCCTGCGGTGGTGACAATGGTCTTGCGATTGACGTTCTCCTGGTTGTAGGAGAGGCGGTCAAAGGCGCGGCCGGTCTTACCGTAGTCGGGGTTCTTGAGGCGAATCCAGTCGTGGTAGCCAATCTTGCGGGAAGCAATGGCGAACTCTACCTCGGAGATGGACTCGAAGAGGGGCAGCAGGTGCTGGTTATCCTCGTTCTCCTTCACCGTCTTGGCACGGGTGTGCGTGAGGTAGTAGGCACCCAAAATAATATCCTGCGTGGGCGTACTGATGGGTTTGCCGGAAGCCGGGGAGAAGATGTTGTTGGGAGCCAGCATGAGCAAGCGAGCCTCCAACTGAGCCTCCACGCTCAACGGCACGTGCACAGCCATCTGGTCACCGTCGAAGTCGGCGTTATAACCGGTACATACGAGCGGGTGCAGGCGGATGGCGCTACCCTCAATCAACACGGGCTCGAAAGCCTGAATGGAAAGACGGTGCAGCGTAGGAGCACGGTTCAGGAACACGGGGTGTCCCTTGGTCACTTCCTCCAGAATATCCCACACGATGGCCTCCTTGCGGTCAATCATCTTCTTGGCAGAGCGTACGGTGTGTACGTAGCCCAGCTCCTTGAGGCGATGAATGATGAAGGGCTCGAACAGAGCCAAAGCCATCTTCTTGGGCAAACCGCACTGGTTCATCTTGAGGTGCGGGCCAATCACAATCACGGAACGGCCGGAGTAGTCCACACGCTTACCGAGCAGGTTCTGACGGAAACGGCCGCTCTTACCCTTGAGCATGTCGGACAAAGACTTGAGCGGGCGGTTGCCGGCACCCGTTACGTGGCGACCATGGCGACCATTGTCGAAGAGGGCATCCACGGCCTCCTGCAACATGCGCATCTCATTACGCTTAATCACCTCGGGGGTTTGAAGAGCAGCAAGCTCCTTGAGGCGGTTGTTACGATTGATGACACGACGATAGAGGTCGTTGAGGTCGGACGTAGCGAAGCGACCACCGGGCAGCGGCACCAAGGGGCGCAGATCCGGCGGAATGACGGGGAGAATAGTGAGCACCATCCACTCGGGGTGGGTGTTGCTGGTCTTGAAGCCCTGGGCCAACTGCAGGCGCTTGGCAATCTTGCGCTTGTTCTGCTTGGAGTTGGTCTTGTCCATCTCCTGGCGCAGCTCATCGATAAGGGCGTCCAAATCGATGGTGGCCAGCAGGCGCTGAATAGCAGCGGCACCCATAGCGGCCTCCGGTGCGTCATCACCGTAATCCTCCACAAGCTCATCGTACTCCTCCTCGGTGAGGATCATGCCACGCTCAATACCATTGACACCATGGGGATCGATGACGATGTAGTCCTCATAGTAAATCACACGCTCCAAATCACGGGCGGTGAGGTCGAGCATGAGGCCGATGCGGCTGGGCATGCACTTATAGAACCAAATGTGTGTAACGGGCACGGCCAGCTCAATGTGGCCCATGCGCTCACGGCGTACTCGAGCAGAGGTAACCTCCACACCGCAACGGTCACAGATCATGCCCTTGTTCTTGGCGCGCTTGTAACGGCCGCAAGAACACTCCATATCACGAGTGGGGCCGAAAATACGCTCGCAGAACAAGCCACCCTTCTCCGGCTTGAACGTGCGGTAATTAATAGTCTCAGGGTTCTTGACCTCGCCGCTGGACCAACGCAGGATATCCTCCGGGCTGGCAACGGTGATGCAAACCTGATCGAAGTTTTTAGGCTTCTCGTTATTAAGATCCATGTAAGACATATTGATAATTACTTAAAAGGTTGGTTGCCACCCGCCCCTATGTGCGGGTGGCGGTTACAGGTTTACATCTCGGAGTCGTCTTCGTCGTCAGACTCACCATCATGCTCAACGTCGTCGTCGTCCAGGTCATCGTCATCGAAATCATCGAAATCGTTGTCACCGGACTCTTCACCGAAGAGCTCCTCGTCATCGCCCTCAGCCAACAGCTGGAAGAGGTCGTCCGTAGTTTGCGGAATATTCTCGCGGTCCTTCTTCTCGAGCGGCTGCACATTGAGGCAGAGTGCCTGCATTTCCTTGATGAGCACGTTGAAGGACTCGGGCGTGCCGGCCTCCAGGGAGTTGTCTCCCTTAACAATGTTCTCATAAATGCGGGTACGGCCCTGAACGTCGTCGGACTTAACGGTGAGGATTTCCTGCAGCGTGTAAGCGGCACCGTAAGCCTCCATGGCCCACACCTCCATTTCACCGAAGCGCTGGCCACCGTGCTGAGCCTTACCACCGAGCGGCTGCTGGGTAACGAGGGAGTATGTACCCACGGCACGTGCGTGAACCTTATCCGCCACAAGGTGATTGAGTTTGAGCATGTAGGTGTAGCCTACCACCACGGGGTAGTGGAAGTACTCACCCGTCAGGCCGTCAATCAGGCGGCTCTTACCGGCCACGGAACCATCCTTGCCGTCGCCCACCCATGTGAAGCCGTCCACCTTCTTGGCCTGGCTCATGTAGTCCCAAATCTTGGACTCCTCGATACCGTCGAACACCGGGGTAGCCACCTTGAAGCCGAGGGCCTTGGCAGCAACGCCCAAGTGAGCTTCAAGCACCTGACCCACGTTCATACGAGAGGGCACACCCAGCGGGTTAAGAATAATGTCTACCGGGGTACCGTCCTCAAGGTAGGGCATGTCTTCAATGGGAAGCACGCGAGAGCAAACACCCTTGTTACCGTGGCGGCCTGCCATCTTATCACCCACACCGAGCTTGCGCTTGTTGGCGATATAGACCTTCACCTCGGTCACAACACCGGGGTCCATCTCTGCACCGGCTTCGATTTGGTCGAGCTTGCGGTCACGCTCCTCATCCAAGTCCTCAAAGCGGGAGGCATAGGCATTGATGATTTCAAAGATCTGGTTACGCACGGGGCTCTCGTTCATCTCAATCTGGTCGTGGTGAACAGCGAGCTTGCGCAGCAGGGTCTTGGTAATCTTGCGGTTGGCGGGTATGATAACCTCGTTGGAGCCGGCACGCGTTACCTCCAGCGGAATCTTCTCACCCAAGAGGCGGTCGGAGAGCTTGCTGGTGAGCTGCTCGATAAGAGCATCCTTGTCGCGGTCGTACTCGGTATCAACCTTCTTACGCTGCTTCTGGCTCTCCTTCTCCACGTCCACCGTGGGAGCCCCGGGGGCAGTGGAGCGCACAACGCGAACATCCATCACCACACCCTGAGTACCCGGGGGCACGCGCAGGGAGGTATCCTTAACATCTGCAGCCTTCTCACCGAAGATGGCGCGCAGCAAGCGTTCCTCGGGGGCGAGGTCGGTCTCGCTCTTGGGCGTAATCTTACCCACGAGAATATCGCCGGGCTTCACCTCTGCACCAATGCGAACCACACCGTCGCTGCCCAAGTTCTTGAGGGCATCGTCACCCACGTTGGGAATGTCTCGTGTGATTTCCTCCGGGCCGAGCTTGGTATCGCGGGCCTTCTCCTCAAACTCCTCGATGTGGATGGAGGTGTAGGCATCCTCCTGCACCAAACGCTCGGAGATGATGATGGCGTCTTCGAAGTTGTAACCGTACCAGGACATGTAAGCCACCAGCACGTTGCGACCGAGAGCAAGCTCGCCGCCATCCGTACAGGGGCCGTCAGCCAGAACATCGCCGGCATTCACCACATCACCGCGGGATACAATGGGTTTCTGGTTAATGCAGGTAGAGGCGTTAGAGCGCATGAACTTACGCAGCTGGTATACGTAGATGCCCTTCTCGGCATCGGTACGCAAGCTCTCCGGGTCGCTCAGCCAACGCTGGGCAGAGATGGGGAGCTGCCCATCATGCGTGGTAACAATGTACTCTGCCGTGGCAGATGCCACAATACCGGGAGCCTGGGCCACCACCACAGCGCAACTGTCGCGGGCGCACTTGGCCTCAATACCGGTACCCACAAGCGGGGCTTGGTTCACCATCAACGGCACACCCTGGCGCTGCATGTTTGCACCCATGAGTGCACGGTTGGCGTCGTCGTGCTCCAGGAAGGGAATAAGACCGGCAGCAATGGAGATGATTTGCTTGGGAGACACGTCCATGTACTCCACCTTGGCGGGATCCACCTCAATGAACTCACCGTGCTCGCGGGCCGTTACGCGGTTGCGTACAAAGTGTCCGCTGCCGTTGTCGTTATCAATGGGGTTATTGGCCTGAGCAATCAGGTGGTACTCCTCCTTGTTGGCGGTAAGGTACTCCACCTCATTGGTGATGATAACCTCTGTGTCAATCACGTTGCCCTCCTTGTCCTTCTTCTCTACCTTCTTCACGCGGCGGAAGGGGGTCTCAATGAAGCCGTACTCATCGATACGGGCATAGGTGCAAAGTGAGTTGATAAGACCGATATTGGGACCTTCGGGGGTCTCAATGGGGCAGATACGCCCGTAGTGAGAGGGATGCACGTCTCGAACCTCGAAACCGGCGCGGTCGCGGTTAAGACCACCCGGACCCAGTGCAGACAAACGACGCTTGTGCGTGAGCTCTGCCAGCGGGTTAATCTGGTCCATGAACTGAGACAGCTGGCTGCGGCCGAAGAAGTCGCGCACAACGGCACTGAGGGCCTTCGGGTTGATGAGCTTGCTGGGGGTAATGTCCGTACGGGTGGTGTCGCACAGGGTCATGCGCTCCTTAACCAAACGCTCCGTGCGGGCCAAGCCCACGCGGCACTGGTTGGCAATAAGCTCACCCACGGCACGCACGCGGCGGTTGCCCAAGTGGTCAATATCATCCACCTGCCCTTCACCGTGCTTAAGGCGCAACAGGTACTTGAGGGCGGTCAGGAAGTCGATGGGCTGGATGAGGCGGATATCCTCAGATACATCCAAACCGAGCTTCTGGTTAATCTTGTAGCGGCCTACGCGGGTAAGGTCATACTTCTTCTCTTCCTTAAAGAGGCGGTCCAAAGCGGTGGCAGCCTGCTGTACGGAAGAGGGGTCACCCGGGCGGAACTTGCGGAAGATTTCCTTAAGAGCCGTCTCGCGGTCGTAAGAGATATCCTTCTTAAGGGTCTTAACAAGGGTTTCTTCTTCGCGCTGGTCAATTACCTCAATCTCCTTCATGCCCAGCTCAAGCATCTTCTTGATGGTAGAGAGGCTGAGGGGCTCGTAAGCCTTGGCAATAATGGTGCCCTTGTCGCCGTGCTTCACATCCTCAAACGGAATGAGGTACTCCAACTCATCGCCGGTGGCATCTGCCAGCTTCAGCGTCTGAATGGTGTAGAACTGCTCAACGATGGCACGGTCGCTCTCAAAGCCGAGGTAGCGAAGGAACGTGGTAGCCAGGAACTTGCGGCGGCGGCGGCGGCGATCCAAGAATACGTACATGAGGTCGTTCGTGTCGAACTGTACCTCTAACCAAGAACCACGATCCGGGATAATGCGGAAGGAGAAGATATCCTTGCCGTTGGTGTGGTGTGTCTTCTCAAAGCAGATACCCGGGGAACGGTGTAACTGGGCAACGATAACACGCTCTGCACCGTTGATAACAAAGGTACCGCGGTCTGTTATCATGGGGATTTCACCCATGTACACGTTCTCGTCGGCGGTGTAGTCGCCGACTTTCAGGCGGAACTTCACGTAAAGAGAAGCACTGTAGGTTTCGCCGGCTCGTATGGCCGCGAAATCGGAGGTCTTGGGGGGAGATATCTCGTACGAGTCGTACTCCAAACGGATCTGACCATCGTAGCTCTCGATGGGGAAATGTTCGGAAAGAACTGCCTGCAAACCTATCTTGAGCCTCTTATCGGGCTCGCAGAAACGCTGCAGAAATTCCTCGTATGACTTTGTCTGAATCTCAATGAGGTTAGGGGGATCCATAACCTCTTTGATCTTGCCGAAACTGATTCGCTCTTGCTTGGGCTTTGACATGGAGTTGGCGGAGATGTTGTTTTGCACCCATGTCCGGGTGCGGATCGGTTTACGTCCGGTAAAACCGACCGGGATGCGTATGTTTTTTGTGACTATTTACTATTTTATACCCACCCGGGTCGGGCTCACGCGGAGAGCCTATTTGTTTTTAGTTCTTGATATTTAAGCATTAAGGAATTAGAACCAATATCCCTTAACATCTGTAGACGCGAATACAGGGGAGGCGTAAAAGCCCCCCCTGCGCTTGCGAAATTCGGCAGGTTACTTGATAGTGACCTTAGCGCCGGCCTTCTCGAGTTCGGCCTTAGCCTTGTCAGCCTCCTCCTTGGAGACACCCTCAAGAATAACGGCGGGAGCGCTCTCAACGAGCTTCTTGGCGTCAGCCAGACCGAGACCGGCCTTAACGGCACGAACGGCCTTAATAACGTTGATCTTGCTGGCACCGGCGTCGGTCAATTCGACGTCGAAGTCAGTCTTCTCTTCAACGGGCTCGGCAGCGGCAACGGGGCCGGCAGCGGCAACAGGAGCAGCGGCGGATACGCCCCACTTCTCTTCGAGCATTTTTACCAGTTCAGCAGCCTCCAGGATGGTAAGCTTGCCAAGTTCCTCAGCGATTGTATTGAGATCAGCCATTGTAGTATTCTATGTGTTTAATTTGGTTCTAAGTCGCGGATGGGGGCTCCCCATCCATTTAAGTTCTTACCGGCCGTAGAGCCGACAAAGAGCCTAATTTATTTCAGGCGGCGGAGAGGGTGTACCACACCGCCGCCATCCGGTCAAGTGTTTTTTTACTCAGCAGACGCATTTTCTTGCTCTGCACCACCATTTTCCTTGTCGACGTATGCCTGAATGACACGTGCGAGGGCGGAACCGGCACCGTTGATGGTACCAAGCAAGGTGGCAAGGAGAACCTCGCGGCTGGGCAGATCACCGAGGGCTTTAATCTTCTCGGGGGAGAGCTCAGCGCCGTCCAGGATACCGGCCTTGTAAGCAGCCTTCTTGGACTTCTTGGCGAAGTTGTTGATAGCCTTGGCAGCGGCGCAAACATCGCTGTTGCCCATGACATAAGCGGTCTGACCCTTGAGGGCAGCCGTGATGTCGGGCAGGCCTGCCTCCGTGATAGCCTTGGCCATGAAGGTGTTCTTGGCCACAACGCAGGTAGCACCTGCGGCGGAGAGGTCAGCACGGAGTGTGGTAAACTCGGGTACAGTTACGCCCGTGTAGTCGATAACCAGCACGAAGGGGGAGGCATCCACCTTGGCCTTAAGGTCGTCGATGATGGTCGTCTTATCAGCGTTCACTTTCTTTACAGTACTCATTGTTGTATCAGATGGTTTGATTTATTACTTGGAGTACTCAACCGGGGTGAGGGAGAGGCCGGGGTTCATGGAGGAAGCAATGGTAGCTCCTGCAATGTAAGCACCCTTAGCACCGGAGGGACGAGCCTTAACAACGGCGTTGATGAGGGCACGGGCGTTCTCCACAAGCTTCTCGCTATCAAAGGAGAGCTTGCCGACAGCGGCAGAGATGTTAGCGTTCTTGTCAACCTTGAAGTCAACACGGCCGGCCTTCACCTCACGAACAGCCTTGGCGGTGTCATCCGTCACAGTGCCGGTCTTGGGGTTGGGCATCAAGCCGCGCGGGCCGAGCACACGAGCAATCTTACGCACCTGGGCCATGGCGTCCGGAGTGGCGATTGCGCTGTCAAAGTCGAGGAAGCCACCCTGAATCTCTTTGATGAGATCCTCCAGGCCTACCTTCTCTGCACCGGCCTCAAGGGCAGCGGCGGCAGCCTCACCCTGGGCAAACACGATTACGCGAACATTCTTACCTGTACCATGGGGCAGTGATACGGAACCACGAACCATCTGGTCAGACTTGCGGGGATCCACCGTAAGGCGGAACGAAACTGTGACCGTGGGGTCAAATTTCGGAGCGGGGAAGCTCTTCATGAGCTCCACAGCTTCATCGACAGCGTAGTTCTTGGCGGAATCCACCAACTTGGCTGCCTCTGTATAGCGCTTTGAGCGTTTTTTGGACATATATTTAGCAGTACTTTCGGGTTAATGATAGTCCCTCCTGCAGAAGGGGATTAGAGCTCAACCTCGATACCCATCTGGCGGGCCTGGCCGGCAATGATGCGGGCAGCAGCCTCGGGGTCCTTGGTGTTGAGGTCGGGCATTTTGGTGTTGACGATCTCCATGACCTGAGCCTTGGTGAGCTTGCCAACCTTCTTCTTGTTGGGCTCGCCGGAACCGGATTTGATGCCGGCAACCTTCTTGATGAGGTTAGCTGCGGGGGGCTGCTTGGTGATGAAGTCGAAGGATTTATCCTTGTATACGGTAATCACGACGGGGAGAACATCGCCGGCCTGCTTCTGAGTTCTGGCGTTGAACTCTTTGCAGAAGCCCATGATGTTAACACCGGCCTGACCAAGTGCAGGACCAACGGGCGGCGAGGGGTTCGCAGCACCGGCAGGAATCTGCAGCTTAATTACTTTTACTA
>SUVJ01000113.1 GCA_015062045.1 Akkermansiaceae bacterium | reverse complement strand
AGAGTGGTTCAGGAAACAGGGGGTAGTCTCATTGCAGAGCGTAGTCTGTAAAGGTTAGGAAACCGCCGTATGCCATAAAAGGCATGTACGGTGGTGTGTGAGGGGGCGAAAGCCCCCTACACGATTCAAATGAACGCCCCGAGCGGCGGGAGGCACGGCTCGGGGCGAAAGATGGCAGGAACTGAACTACCGGGGCTTATTTGGTGATAAGCCCGTGAGACTCCAGCAGGGCATCCGGGTTGGGGTCTCGGCCCATGAAGTCGCGGTAGGCATCTGCAGCCGGCTTACTGTCGCCCACAGACAATACGGCTTTGCGGAAGGAGGCACCGGTGGCGGGGTTGAGGATGCCCTCCTTCTTAAAGCGGGTGAAGGCATCTGCAGCCAGTACCTCTGCCCACTTGTAAGAATAATAACCGGCAGCATAACCGCCATTGATACAGTGTGTAAGGTGGCGCATGATGGAGGGGGACTCCGCCGTCATGGCAATGCGCCACGGACGCAGCAAATCTGAGGATGCGGCATCCAGGGGCTTGCCGGCAAACTTCTCTGCGTAGTTCATGTGCATCTCCAAATCAAGCTTACCCACGCACAACTGGCTCATAATGTCCGTAGCCGGTAAGAAATAGCGGCTGGCGTTAAGCTTTTGCACCATCTCGGCGGGTATGGGCTCGCCCGTCTCGTAATGGAAGGCGAATTGAGCAATACCCTCGGGCTCCCAGGTCCAGTTCTCCTGCATTTGGCTGGGCAGCTCCACAAAGTCCCAAGTCACGCTGGTGCCACAGTGGGACTCCAGCTCGGTATCGCCGCACATGCAATGCATCATGTGGCCGAACTCGTGGTAAAGGGTCTCTACATCATAATGGCTGAAGAGCGCGGGTTTATCTGCCGTGGGGGCGGTAAGGTTGCCGGTAATGGTAGCCAAATGCGGCTCGTGGGGCTTGCCGTTGGCAGCGGGTTTACCATAGCGCATGGGCATTACCCAAGCCCCGGCACGCTTGGAGGCGCGGGGGAAGAGGTCCAGATAGAACGTGCCCAAGTGGTTACCGGTGGCGGTATCTGTTACCTTAAAGAGGCGAACCTCGGGGTGCCAAACCTCAATTTTGCCCTCGGGGCAGGGCTCACCGGGCTTAAGGCACACGGTGGGCAGCTCCTCATAAGAAACACCGTACAGCGGGCCAAAGGTGTTGAACATACCTTTGATAACACGGTTGCACTCTTGGTAGGGGCGCAGGGTTTCGGGGTCAAAGCTGTATTGCTCCTTTGCCATTTGGGTGAGGTAATAGCGGCGGTCCCAAGGGTTAACGGCATTTACCTGCTCGCCACGGCAGCGGGACACATAGTCCAACACCTGTTTGCACTCTTGCTCAAAAGCGGGTTTAACCTTAGCCATCATGTTGTCAATAAAGGCCATGGCATTATCACCACCGCCTACCATGCGGCGCTTGGTCTTGAGGTCTGCATAGGTATCAAACCCCAGCAGCTCGGCAAGCTCACGGCGCAGCTCCATAACTCGGGCCACTATCTTTTCATTGTTATACTTTTCACCGTTGCCTATGCTGTTTTGGCCCTCCCAGCACTTTTTACGGGTGGCTTCTACGGTGCAATCGCTCATGACATCCCCGTAGCTGGTAAACTCCAGCGTGATACGCCATGCAGGGGATTCTGCGGTGCCGTAGCCGTGCTCCAAGGCATCGGCAGCGGCGGCAGCCATCCAATCCTCCCGCATGCCGGCAAGCTCGGCTTTATCGGTAATGATGAGCTCCCAAGCGTTGGTGGAGTCCAACACATTCTTGGCAAAACTAAGTGTCAGTTGAGACAATTCTGCCTCAATCTCAGCCTTACGGGCTTTTTTATCGGGGGGGAGGTCCGCCCCACTGTCGTGGAAGGAGTCCACCGTTTGCTGAACGAAGCGTTGTTTTTGGGGGGAGAGCTCTTTTACCCAGGGCTGAGCAGCTGCGCTTCTGATAACCAGCCAAAGAGCCTCATTAGCGTTAATGGAGGCAGAAAGCTTGTTGAGCTCGGGCATTAACTCTTGCTGGGCGGCGCGCATCTCCGGGCTATCCATGACGGATGAGAGGTGGTGCATATAGCCCTGCACTTGGTCCAGCTCACGGGAGGCGTAGGCCAAGGCTAAGAAAGTGTTTTCAAAGGTGGCCTCCTCGGGCTTAATCTTGCTGATGGCATCAATGCGCTCATAAGCCAAATCAATACCCACACGGGCATCTTTAAGAGCCTGCTCGGCACTCATTTGAGACCAAGCAGGATACGGGATATCCTGAAAAAACGGGTGTTCTTTCTGAGCAGCAGCCACCTGTGCCGGGGCAACGGATTCCACAATATCTGCGGCCTGCAGCATGCTCACCCCGGTAAGGGCGCACACTGCCGTGAGGAGTATGTTTCTCGTTGTCATAATTTTTTTTACTTTCAGTTTATACACCGAACTGCCCGAATTCTATCAAAAAAAGTTTCGATTGCCAAACATTTTTTCCGAAACGATGTACCAATGGAGCCATTTTACAAGTGATAACCTCGAATCACGTTGACATCGGTTTGATAAAAAGCTACAATGTGCGCGGCATGTTGTAATCATCCTTTTTTAAGCAAATATATGCAGCATCCCCTTTCCATCATCAATAAAGCCACAGCACTCATTGTAAGTGCTGTAGCTTTATCATGCTGCGAACAAACGCCGCGGGAAGCAGCGGCAGACAGGCTGGAGGATATCGGCATTATGCCGGGGGGCTACGAAAATGCCCTGCTGAATGCCACGGTACGGGGTGATGCAGGCATGATACAGCTGTTGATAACGGCAGGGGCACCGCTCCATACCACCACCCCGGGTGGCGAAAGTTTACTGCATTTGGCCGCAGCATACGGGCAGGCAGATGCTGCCCGCGTGTTGGTGCAGGCAGGCTTACCTATTGAGGCGGCAGATGCCGCAGGTATCACCCCCATGCAAACAGCCATTATAAGAGGGCAGCTGCACATGCCTGCTATTTTAGCCACTGCCGCGTTGGAGCAGCAGGGTATACTCCCCGAGCACTACCTGAGCCAACTGACAGAGAGCTGCCTGGCGGGGGATTTTTACACGGCTCACCTCATTCAAACCACGGGGCTATCTGTCAACGCCACAAATACCAATGGTGCCACCACCCTGCATAATTGTGCCATAGCCGGCAATGCAAAGGCTATCCGTTACCTACTGAAGCGCGGGGCAAACCCGCAGAAGCAAAATGACCAAGGCAAAACCCCGTTAGAGGCAGCAAGAGAAGCCGGGCAAACAGAAAGCTGCGCCGTGCTGGCCGCGCATGCCCTCACCCGACAAGGCATTACACAAGAGCACTATAACGCCGCCTTGCGCCATGCCGTGCGCACGGCAAACACCGAGCACATCACCCTGCTGAAGGAGGCCGGCACCAACCTGAACACCGCAGATGCAGAGGGGAACACCCCCGTGCACACCGCTGTACAGCTGGGGCAGGCAGCCGTGCTCAACCACTTGCACGGCTTGGGGGCAAATATCAACCTTTGCAATAAAGCCGGGCAGAGCCCCGTGTTCTGCGCCGTTGCCGCCAACAAGCCGCAATTGATTACCCAACTGCACAAGCTGGGAGCCAACACCGCCCAATGCCTGCCGGATGGCCGCAACCTGCTGCAATATGCCGTATCGGAGGGGTTCCACCGCTGCATTGTACCCATTGTTGCAACCGGGGCAAAGGTGAATAAGAAGGACTCCAACGGCAACACCCTGCTGCATTTTTGTGCCGCACACGGGCAACGCTATTGCTTGGAGGCCCTGCTGCAAGCCGGAGCCGATGTGCATGCGCGCAACGGCATGAAGTGGACCGCCCTGCACTACGCCTGCGCCAATAACTACACAGATTGCGAGCGAACGCTGATAGCCCACGGCGCGGTGGATGATATTTTTACCGCCATCATCGCCAATGATGCGGATATGTGCCAACACTACATACGCTCCGCCACAGCGCGGGCACAGACGGACGGTTTGGGCTGTACCCCCCTGCACTGGGCTGCCCGCTTAAACAGGCAAGAGCTTATCAAGCTGCTGATGCGCCATGGGGCAGATGCCACCGCCACCGATACGCGGGACCGCACCCCCGCAGATTGCGCCCGTGCCGCCGGGCATGCAAACAGCGTACGCCTCATTGCCACCACGGCCTTGCAGCAGCGCAACATACCCGCAAAATACACGGAGCATCTGCACCGCACCACCGCCACGGGGGATACCGCCTTACTGCGCCTGTTGATAGATGCAGGGGCAGACTTAGATAAAACGGACAAAGCAGGTTGGCCCCTGCTGCACACCGCCGTGCTGAACAATCAAGCAAACTGCATACCCTACCTTTTACAACGCGGGGTCTACGCCTCTGCCACCTCGGCCGGCGGCTACTCTGCCCTGCACCTGGCCGTGGCCATGGGGCGTACGGACTGTGTTCAAAAACTTGTGGCAGATGCCACGCTCATCAACCTGCGCACCCGAGACGGCTGCACCCCCCTGCACCTTGCCGTGCGCCTGGGACACCCGGACTGCGTGCACCTGCTACTGAAAGCCGGAGCCAATGTACACCTGCGGAACGAGCGCGGCGATACCCCGCTGGCAGAGCTTGCCCGCTGGAGCTGGGGCAGTGCAGAGTGCGCCTCTGCCCTATTGGCTGCCGGGGCAGATCTGCATTGCCTCAACACCATGGGCGAAAGCCCCCTGCACGCCGCCGCCATCTCCGGCAATAAGGCCTGTTTAGCCCTCTTTATCTCTGCCGGTGCCAACACCAAATCTACCACCGGGGCAGGCAAAACACCCCGCCAACTTGCCACCGCCAACGGCCACCAAGATTGCGCCCGACTCTTACAAGAGGCCGAGTCAGATTCTATCTCCGCCCTTCAATAGGTACTGTCCTCTTTAATACAAAAACTACCCGTCAACCTATTAGCAAGGTCATAACACAGCCGAATAATGTTCCCAAAACAGCACCACAAAACACTTGAATCCATGATACACGCTTATCATGCTGCTTCTCCATATCGGCCTGTTCCTTTTCCATTTCTCGCTTCTCAATCTCGGAGAATAAAACCTCCTCAGCAGAATAGAAATCACGAATGAACGCCCGAGCTATGCGAACATGTTTCTCACATGCTTTTACAAACTCCGGAGATTCCTTATCCAATTCGGGAATCTCTAAAAACTATGGTACCCTCACAAATTGGTAGTTGTGGGGGAGACCCCGCGAGCGTTAGCGAGCCGATTTTTGAGCCCGTGAAGCGGGCGACATTTCAAATAGCGAGTGGTGGAGCCGCGCAGCGGCGACTCGTCACGGCGTAGGCTTGCCGAAGACGGAAACCACTCGAATTAATTAATTATAAAGGGAACCCGTGAA
>SUVJ01000020.1 GCA_015062045.1 Akkermansiaceae bacterium | reverse complement strand
ATCTGAGCACATAAGCATAGGTGTCAACTCGGAATCGAACTTAACTATCACCCGTTTCACGGGTTCGGTGTATTATTTATCGGTTCGAGTGGTTTCCGTCTTCGGCAAGCCTACGCCGTGACGAGTCTCTCGCCGTTGGCTCGATGCACCACTCGCTAAATAAAATGACGCCCCGCAGAGCGGGGCTTACAAAATTCCGCTCGCCTACGGCTCGCCATCCCTACAAATTGCCATTTGTCGAGTTTTTAGAGGTCCTCAACTTTCTAATCTTTCGTATTTTGTAAAACACTTTGGAGGCGATATAGTACGCAATATAAGGCTTGCACGTTGTAAAATAAGACACGGACTTGTGTTTCTACTTTATAACGCTTCAGCTTTTTGAGTAGAACGGGACAACTGTGCCCGGATGGCACCAAATAAAGGGAAAACAGAGCGCAAATAGCCCAATTTCATCCACAATTTATCGAATAAAAAGGGGGGAAATTACTTGCCATCAATAATTGCAAATCGAGGAATGGGAATAGTTCTAAATCTCCATTTTTTAGGATTTTTCATTAATTCGTTGCACAAAAAATGCCATTTTTGGCAGTTTATTGCACGTTCGGCTCACAACTCAGACAAATTGTATTTTAATGCTTGCTTCAGAATAAATCGGCTCAATATTGGCTTGTAATCGGCTCAAAATTTGATAAAATGAGCCGTAAATAAGAAGAAATTGAGCCGAAAGGGAGAACTCCATGCTAAAAGAACAGATTTTTGAATTATTCTGGAGCCATGCTAGCCTCAGCAAAGCCGAGGTTATGGCAGCCCTGTCTCAAGAAGTGAGCGATGCTTCAGTTAAGCGAGCTTTGCAACAATTGGTAAAAGACGGAAAACTACTTATTAGCGGAGCGGGTCGCTCTACTCGTTACCACATGTCTCCGCATGGACGCTTGCTTTCTACAATCAATCTCGATACCTATTACAGCCGCGACATTGATGAGCGAAGCATTATCAGCAATTTCAATTTTGAGTTGCTGAGCTCGGTTCTGCCGGGGACAATCCTGTTTACAGACGAAGAAAAGAAACACCTTCAGTCCCTCCAATCGGAGTTCCGTTCCAACATCAACCAGCTTTCAGATGCCGCAAGACACAAGGAGATGACCCGCCTCGGTATTGATTTAAGCTGGAAATCGTCTCAGATTGAGGGCAACACCTATACATTGCTGGAAACGGAGAGATTATTATTGGAACAACGTACAGCTGAGGGCAAAACACGTGATGAAACTACCATGCTTCTGAATCACAAAGCTGCATTGGATTTCATTGTATCAGAGCCGGATTATTTGCAACATCTGAGTGTAGCTCACATCGAGGACATTCACAGTATACTCGTACGCGATTTACAAGTTGATAGAAACATACGTCACCGCCGTGTGGATATCACAGGTACAAATTATCGGCCGCTTGATAATGAATATCAAATCCGTGAAGCATTGGAGTTAACCTGCAACCTTGTGAATGCGACTCCTTGTATTTTTTCAAAAGCGTTGTTAGTGCTCGTCCTGCTTTCCTATATTCAACCATTTATGGATGGTAATAAACGTGTGGCGAGACTAAGCTCCAATGCGGTGTTGATAGCGCACGGATATTGTCCGCTTTCGTTCCGTAGTGTAGAATCCATCGATTACAAGAAAGCCATGTTGATTTTCTATGAGCAAAATAATATCTCGGCATTCAAGAAAATCTTTATGGAACAATTCGAGTTTGCCGTGAAGTCTTATTTCTAACGCAGCGTTTTGAACAGTCGCAAAGTTTGCGCCTGTTGAGTTAATATCACATACCAAACATGAAGTATTTATTTGCAGTTGTTTCATTAATTTTATCTTCTTGCACGTTTTACAAGCTTAACACATACTCCATACTTGACAGTATTGGACGAGAAGAGATTTTTATTGAAAATAGATATCACTCCTATTGTTCTATATCGGAGAGCAATGAGATTTTATATATTAAAGTACCTGTTCGCTTTATCTCGCCTCCATCCGCATTGATTACCGCTACTTGCCCATTTGTCGACGGTGGTGGTGACTGGAGAAACTGGTGGAGTTTTCCGGCATACAGAGTAAATACCACTGACAAAGAAATGACGTACCTCTATTTCCCTTTGAATGAAAAAGGTGTTCAAACAATAAATCAACATAATAGGCTTAGTTTGACATATAAGAATTATCTGCCAAACGTGTATACTATTGATGAATTCGAAAAAATGCCAAATCGTTTGGTATCGAAAAATGTTAAAATTGGCTCTGTATTATCTGTAATTGATCAAACGGAAACATTAAACAAAACATCAGCAATTCACTATTTTTTCAAGCCTTTTTCATATGTAGCATGGGGAGTAGATACGATTTCGATAATACCGTGCTGCATGATAGGGTGGATCACATACGATATCCCGTACATATTGACACACTAATTATTGCTCCACCAATCTAATCGCCAATACAAAAAACTGAATTGCGTCTTTCATTTGCAACTTTATTTTTATAATACACTCTTCCTAAACCCCTTACAATGTAAGTTTTTTTTGAATCCTTCTCATTAGGGGGTGATTTTGTTTATCTGAGGGTAGAGTAACATTATTTTGAGCTCAATTCAACGATTGTGCTTACTCTATTATTGTCACTTCGTAAATATTATTGTTTAGCTCTACATATAAAACAGCCACTTCTCCGTTGCCGAAAGGCCTCACCATCACAACATTGTGGATTGCATCATAATAAACATCTCCGATAACCTTTAAACCCCAAAGGGCTTTTTCTTGTTTATTTTTCGGAGCCCGAGTGTACATTTCTTTTATATAACCTATGTTATTAAGAAAGGGCAAATGATGTGTCAAATTAATAACTTGCAGATCCGTTTTGATTTGCTCTATTGCTTTTTCTTTGAGAATCGCAATTTCTTTCGACATTTCTGATGTGACTATTTTAACATCGTTAAGAGCATCGTTGGCTTTTAACTGTAGGGGGCATGTTAAAAAAATAGCCATAAAGAAATAAAAAAACGTTTGATGTATCATAGCTCTCTAACTATAAAATATTCTGAACATTAAGTCAAACTAATTCGCTGGTAAAATAACTGCGGCGCATTTTTGGGGGGATTCATGCTAAAAGCGCCTATTTGACCGGTATAATTATGTTAGCATCTCAACAACAGGAGCGAAATAGACCACCTTTTATACGACTACGAGCCGCGGGGGCAAAGTTATTTTTTACGCGTGAGGAAACGGCGGGCAAAGGCATCGAGCTCGGGCACACGGAAGAGGAAACAGGCGGCAAGATAGATACCACCCACCACAATACCGCCGATAGCCAAGGCGGAGAAACGCGCAAAGAAGCCCCACTCCAAGAAGCCGGTAAAGAAGAGCTCACGGGTTTGCCAACAAATAATACCTAACACGGCACCGGCACCCAAAATACGGAGCAACCCGGGCACCAGCACGGAGCATGCCATACTGCCCAACAAGTGGCGCAGGTAGAAGAAATAGAAGAAGAAGTTAAGGGTGGTAATGATAGCCGTGGTGACAGCCAACCACATAACCCCCAGCCCGAGCACATGCACAAAATAGTAGTTGAGGGTAATGGAGATGGCACAGGCCAAAAGTGCCAAACCGGCAGGGGCCCAGGGTTTCTCCAAAGCCAGGAACACAGGCTGCAGCACCTTCATGCCGGCATAGCCCAACAAACCAAAGCAATAAGCGCCCAATACCTGCCCCATCAGCTGCGAGGCCGTGGCATCGAAACGCCCGCGCTGGAAGAAAATGCTCACAATCTCTTGCCCCCAAAGGCCGAGGATTACGGCAGAGGGCACGGCAAAAAAGGCAACAAAGCGCATGGCAGCTGCCAAATGCTCGGGTATCTCATTATTGCCGCGTGTAAGGCTCATGCGAGAGACGGAGGGCAACACCACCATACCAACGGCCACGCCGAAAAGTGCCACGGGGAGCTGCCAGAGGTGGAACGCACCGGAGAGTGCCGTCACTGCCCCACCGGGCAAATACAAGGCAAAAGAGGTGTTGATAAACACTTGGGTTTGTGTGATACCGGCAGCAATAACACCGGGAATCATCAGCATCCAAATACGGCGAACGGCGGGGTCCGTAAAAGCAAGTTTACCGGCAGCAAAGGCAAGGCCAAGCTTCCATTGCGGGCGGTAGCCTTTGCGGCGCAAGGCGGGCAACTGCACCAGTATTTGCGCGGCACCACCCAATACCACGGCAATGGCAAAACCATACAAGGCTGTCGGGCCGAATGCAGGGTCTATCACCCAGCCCAACAAGCAGCCCACCGCCACTGTGGTAAGATTAAATGCAGCACTGGCTAAATTGGGTAAACCGAAGATACCGAACACATTGAGAGCCCCCATGCAAAGTGCGGACAAGGAGGCCATGAGGATAAACGGCCACATAATGCGGCATAAGTCTGCCGCAAGGCCGATAAAGTTTTGCGTTTCTACACGCAAGGCCCCGGCAGGGACACGGCGCTCTGCAGAGAGCTTAACCGCTTGCCCGGGTGTCAGTTTCTCCACCGCAGACACGCGGATGAGGCATTGCTCCGCTGCCTCTACGGCAAGGGGAGCCTGCAAGGCAAAGGCGGCTTGGCAGCGGCCATCCGCATCCTCCGTAACACCTTGGTAAACGGCGGGCACTGTCATGGCGGCAGGGGCTGTTACAGCTGCCGGCATTTCAAAATTCACCACAGCGCGCTCGGGATATAAAGATTTAATAAAAAGCCCCGAAAGCAGCACACCGGCCCCCACAATAATGAGCATGAGGGAGATAAGCTGAGAGACCACTTGATGCGCAATGTTCCAGGCGGCATCGGGGCCGTCCTGTTTCTCCACCTTGCTCATCACACTGGTGAAACTTTGAGAGAGCGCCCCCTCTGCAAACATATCTCGCAGCATGTTGGGCACGCGGAATGCGGTGAGGAAGGCATCCAACGCGGCGGTTGCCCCGAAAAGCGCGGTGTACACAATCTCTCTCAACAAGCCCGTGAAACGACAGCAAAAAATGGCAGCCGTTGCTATCATGCTTTTTTTATGGAGAGAAGACATGGGGAAGTACGAAATACGAAGTACGAAATACGAAATATGAAATATGAAGTACGAATTCGTAAGTAAGAAGTATTAACGGAGCTTGGTGGGGAGCGGTTCTTTGATCTTTCTGATAACCTGGCGGGCTACTTTTTCATTGTATTTGCCGCCCATTACCACATAGGTACGGGCAAACTCACGCACGGCATCCTCGTAGAGCTTGGGATCCGCCTCGTTCAACTTAGCGCGGCTTTCTTCATCCATTTGTTCAATGGCACGTACCACAAGCTTAAGGCGTTCCAACGCGCGTTCGTCGTCTTTCTCCGTCTTACGTTCAACAAGGGCAAGATTCATGCGGGCACGCAGGGTTTTGCCATCCGTCAAATCGGGGTGAGACTCCTCCACAATGGCAACAGACTCCTTAACCCAGGTAATGGCCTCGCTGTAGTTCTCCGCAGCAACGTAATAATCTGCAATTTCTTTAGCGATATCGGCAAAGGACCACTTGCTGTCCTTAATGAGAGCCTCGTTCTCCTTCATCATATCGCGGCAACGTTTAATCAGCGTAATACGCTCCTCTCCCTGGGCATGCTCAGCCAAGAAGGAAAGGCTCTTAAAGATAGCGGGTTGCTCGGTTTCATGCTCCAACAGGTAGCGGTAGTCCACCACAGCCTCAGCAATGGCACCGCGAGCCTCGTTAGCACGGGCACGCATGCGGGTGTGCTTCATCTCCATGTCTCGCAAGGCTTGGTCTTTAATACCATAGCCACGGGCAAAGGCATCCGACAAAGTGAGGTATTGCACGCATTGGTCATACTGAGCCAGGCGGAAACACACATCGCCCAGCATGGTGTAGCACTCCGGGAGTCGGCGGTCGGTATCCGGGAACTTGAGCATGGAGTCCAAGGCTTTGAGCAGGTTAGCCTGAATGGCTTGCAGCTCTTCCTTACGGCGGGCGGGGTTCTCCAGACTGCGGGATGCCTCATTGAGCAAGAGCTTGCCCGTGGCGGGGCAGTCCGGCCAGCCGGCACCCTCCAACAAGTTACGCACTTCATCCCACTCTGCCTGCAAAGCTCCGGAAACCTCTGCACAGCGCAGTTTGAGGGCAGCGGCCTCCACAGCGAGCTCGGGCTTACCTTTGAGGCGGGCATTTACCTGCTCACGGCGCAAAATATCCATGGCTTGGTAGGCCTCATTTTTCTTGTCCATTTGCTCACAAGTTTCCACATAACGGCGAATGGAGTTAAGCAGGAGGGATGTGGTTTCTGCCGGCTCATTTACCAAACGATTTTGCAGTTGCTTTTCAAGCTTGAGCTGAAAATTAAAATCATTTTTTTCTTTAGCGAGGGCGGCAATGCGGTCTAACCCTTCAATGGGGGCAATGGACTCAATCTCAGGCACAATGGGTTTAACGGTAGCCCACTCACCTTCATCCACCAAGCGGTTGGCAAGCACCCAAAGGAAACGGCGGCGGGTTTCCTCGCTCTTAATCCACCCCATGCGCAGGGTGCGGTCCTCGGCCATGCGCAGCAGGGCGGGTCTGTCGCCGGAGAGGTCTGCAAGCAGGCGGTTCAAATTAGCGTTAGCCTCTGTGTCATCTGCCACAACAATGGTTTTGCCTTTAAAATGGCTCACGATATCATCCCCAACGGCAAAGTAACCCCAAGTAAGCAGGGATATGAGAGTAAGAGTTACCGCAGCAATGGGCAAGGCATGGCTGGTGTTTTTACGCTTCGGTCTGTATCGACGGTACATGGTATAAAATTTCAGTTAAAAGTAAAAGCTTACGGTTCATCATCCGCCTCTTCCCCATGCTCAACCTGAGAGGGGAGCACAGCGCCTTTAGCTGTACAAGAGCGCAGTTGAACATCAATCTCCTCCACACGCTCATGGTCATCGGGCAAGCGTTTTTTGAGGGAATCCCATACAATGGCGGCGGCGGTCCACTGCTTGAGCTGGGTGAGAGCATAAGCCCGCGCAAACAGAGCATCAATGAGCGCAGGGTTTTGAATATCCCCGGCTTCTTCATACAGGCGGGCGGCTTCGCCATAGGCATCTGCCGCAGCCTGAACGCTGCCATTCATATCATGAATGCGAGCCAGAGTAAGCTGCACGCGTGCTTGCCCTGCCAAGTCTGCCGGGAAATGGGCTTGGCGTATTTGCAGACACTCCGTCAGATATTGGGCGGCTTTATCATTTACCCCGTGAGCCAGGCAACATTGCGCTACACCCTCCAGGGGTTGGGCACGCAGGGCTGTATTATCCCCGGTGCGGGCAAGGGCATTCTCAAAATCCTGCTGAGCAGAGCCAAAGTTTTCCTTTTGCAGATTCAGCCACCCGCGCTGGTCATACAGGCAGTTCCAAAATGGGGAGGCTTCCGGCTCGTGGGTCATGGCTACCCCCTCTGCACGGTACAACAAGGCCAAGGCAGTATCTGTGTTGCCGTTTTCCTGCTCAATGCGGGCTAAATCTCTCAAGGCCAGCAGCATGTAAGGAGCGCCGGAGGGGGAGTCGCCCAAGCGGCGCAAGCCGTCTCTCAACATGGCGGTGGCACGCTCTTTATCCCCTTTTTCCAACAATAAAGAGCCCACGCAAACAGCTGCGCTTGCCAGCTCGGGTTGTTGCTCCAGGTTCACCTGCTCCAGTGCTTTTTCAAAGCAGCGGTTGGCTTTTTCCATAGCCACGGCAGTGCCCTGCTCTCTGTACAAACGACCTTTCGTTACCAAAATACCGGCCACAAGCTCATGGCCTTTTTCGCCGAGCTCTGCCGCCAGTTTGGCGTAACGAGAGAGCTCCTTCTGCAGTAAATCTGAGTCTGTAACAGCTACCTGCAATAAGGACAAACGCTCATTGAGCAGGTTCAAACGTTGTGTGGTATCGCCCGTGCTCTTGTGGTAAGCATCTGCGTAATCATAGTAGTAAGCAGATTCCGCATAGTGCTTATCCGCAGCATAAGCGCGCGCTGCCACCAACGCACGGCGTACCCATAGGGAGGAAGCGCTCTTTTGCTGAGCTAAAAGCTCGCGCAGCATGGCATCAGCCTCCTGCGGCAAGCCTCTGGTGATAAGCGCCTGCGCCAAGGTCCAAGTAGCCTCTTGGCGCACAATATCGTCCTTAATCCATGCTAAGGCCTGCTTGTAGTTTTGGGCCGTTTGTACCAGCACGGCATCATCTGCCGAGCCCGTTTGCATGAAATGGCGCAAGTTTTCTACCGCTCGGTCATTAACGGATTTCATCACCTCGCCGGAGGCCACGCCCTCTGCATAGCCACGCTCTACGCCAAAGTGATAAGTAGCGTACTCCACCCCCAGCAAGGTAGCAACACCGAGACCGATAGCGATGTACTTCACTATCGGTCGGAGCTCAAGGTCGCTTTCCCGAGGCTCAGGCTGATGATGATCCGGCTGAGAATGCATCCGAACAGTTACGGCTTGAGTCATTGAGTATCAGGCAGACACCTGATCCAGATTGAAAGCGGCATGCACCACGCGGGCCGCCATCTCGATATCGGCAGCATCTACGGTGGTGGTAATGCGAATCTCTGAGGTGGCAATCATGCCGGTTTGGATACCGGCATCTGCCAGCGTTTGGAACACCGTGGCAGCCACACCGGGGTTGGAGCGCATGCCCACACCCACTACGGAGAGCTTGGCAAGGCCGGCCTCGGTCTCAAGCTTGGCGGTGGGCCCCAGCTTGGGCAGCACCGTCTTAAGGGCGGCCTGAGCAGCACCCAAGTCATTCATGTTCATGGTGAAAGACTGGCGGGCCTGGCCGTCATGAGCCGTGTTAGCCACAATCATATCCACGTTGATTTCTGCCTTGGCAAGGGCAGAGAGGATAAGGGCGGTGTAGGCCACGGGAGCCGTGATGCCGGAGACAGTCACGCGGGCCTGATTACGTTCGATTGAGACGCCGCGAACAACGAGCGACTCCATAGCTGAGTTTTCTTCTTGCACAATGGTACCGGGGTTAGAGTTCATGGAATTGCGGACTTCAAACACCACGCCGAATTTCTTAGCGAACTCGACGGAGCGGGCCTGCATCACTTTGGAGCCACTGGAGGCCATCTCCAGCATCTCCTCGTAAGAAAGAACAGGAATCTTGCGGGCATCTTTCACCACGCGGGGGTCACAGGTGTAAACGCCGTCCACATCTGTGTAAATTTGGCAGAGGTCTGCCTTGACGGCAGCGGCCATGGCTATGGCAGACAAATCTGAGCCGCCACGGCCGAGGGTATGGATGGTGCCATCCTTGGTAACGCCTTGAAAACCGGCGCACACCACAATGCAATCTTCATCCAGCGCCTGCAACACCTTTTCCGGCCGAATATTGTCTATACGGCCACGCGTATGGGAGCCATAGGTGCAAACACCGGCCTGAGCCCCCGTAAAGCTGCGGGCTTTATACCCCATATCTGTAATGGCCATGCAAAGCAAAGCAATGGACTGCTGCTCGCCCGTAGCCATCAGCATATCAAGCTCGCGCTCAGGCGGGTTATCCATCACCTCATGAGCCAAGGCAATCAGCTTATCCGTCACACCGCTCATGGCAGAGATAACGGCCACAACCTTGTTGCCGGCATTCTTGGTTTCAATTAACCTGCGAGCCACATTGCGGATGCGGTCAATCGTCCCCACGGAGGAGCCACCATATTTCTGTACTATCAGGGCCATAATAATCAGTCGTTAAAAGTTTCTATACGGAACACCGCCGGGTGACGGTCTATATACTCGTTATCTGCCAATTCTCTCAGCACATACTTAAGGCGCACCCACTTGCACGCATGCACCATGAATACCAAGTGATTACGGCGCACCCCGTTTTCATCCACAGACTCATTGGTGGATGTAGTGGCGGAGATATCCACATCATATTTAGCAAACTTGGAGGCAATGGCGGCAATCACACCGGGGCGGTCTTGCACGCGAAAACGCACATAGTACGGCGTTACGGTTTCACCCATAGGTAAAATACTCATTTCCTTGGTGTAGGGCTGGAAACCGGTGTGGTAATCTGCCAACCTGCACTCACGCATGGCCAGCACAATATCGCCGATAACAGCACTTGCCGTGGGGTTCTTACCGGCACCTCGGCCATAGAAAATGGACTCACCCACAATATCACCCTTCACGGCAATGGCATTGAATACGCCATCCACCTTGGCAAGCAGGTATTCTTTGGGTACAAAGCTGGGTTGAACACGCAGCTCCAGAGCATCTGTTTCGGCATGGTGTTTAATAACCACCAACAGCTTGATGGTGTACCCCAGTTGGTCTGCTAACTTAAAGTCTACACTCTCCACGCGCTCTATGCCGTAAACGGCAATTTTGTCGGGATTAAGCGGTGTACCGTAGGCTAACATAGCCAGTATGAGGGCTTTATGCGCGGCATCCCACCCGTTGATATCAAAAGTGGGGTCAGCCTCTGCAAAGCCGAGCTTTTGAGCTTGCTCCAGCGCCACATGAAAAGGCATGCCCTGCTCTTTCATGCTGGTTAAAATATAATTACTGGTACCGTTAATAATACCGGCAATATATTCAACCTTGTTGCAGATAAGGGAGTTTTGCAAACTTTGCACAATCGGAATACCGCCACCGCAAGAGGCTTCGAAGTAAAGCGGGGTTCCTTTTTCAGCGGAAAGGGTAAAAAGCTCGCTGCCATATTGAGCCAACACGGCCTTGTTACCTGTCACCACGGGTTTACCGGCTTGCAGCGCGGCTTTCACAAGCTTGTAGGCTTCATCCGTACCACCAATAAGCTCAATAATGATATCAATATCCGGGTCATTAACCAGCTCACGCCAATCATCCGTCAACAAAGCAGGGTCTACCTCAATTTCCCGATGACGATTCAGGTTACCTACAGCTATCTTCTTAACAGCAAAGGGAATCTGCGCACGAGCCTCAAGCAGCTCGTAGTTACGGCACAGAGTTTCATATACCCCTGAACCCACGGTACCAAGCCCGGCCAAACCTAACTGTAGCGTGTCACCTATCATACGCGTGGCGAAATTATACAGCAATTTCAGATGCCACTCAAGCCTATAATCCGCCATATCGAAAATTAGCTTCAAATTATTCATTAAACTTGCCAATACAGCAAAGCTGTGGTAGGATGCATATACTGATGAGGCCTTATTGCTTACACAAATTAGCCATGGCAATAGCCGTAGCGGTGGCTGTAACCGCCTGCGGTGAGCGAGACTTCGGGCAGGCGACTCCCGAAGCTGCGGGGGAGTATGCCGAGCTTATTGACAGCTTTCGCGAGCTGCAAGGCGAAGAGTGGGTGGAAGAAGAGCTGAACAGTGCAGCAGAGGTAACAGCCTTAATGACCCACTTTGATAAAACGGCAGATGCCCGCTATGCCACCCCGCAAAGCGGCTTAACCATGCTGCATTTGGCATGTTTGTTCAAAAAGCCGGAGCTGGCACGCTGTTTATTGCTGGACGGCGCAAACCCGAATGCCCGTACAAAAGATGCTTATGGCATGGCCGCAGGCAGCCCGCTCAGCTTTGCCATATCACCGGGGTTCTACGATACGGACACCGAAGCAAAGATATTGCAGCTGGTGGATTTACTTATCAAAAACGGCGCACAAACGAGCGGAGCCATTTGGCATGATTTGGGAACATTGGCCGGTGCAGCCCATGTGTGTGCGCATGAGTCCATTGCTCAGCACCTCTTAAAGCATGTTACTCATGTAACGGCGGATGATATGCGGCTCATCATTGAACGCGGCTGGGCAAACCTGCTTCATGATATTTTAGCACAGAAAGGTGAACTGACAGAAGAGGAGAAAGAGAGCATTGTAACCGCGTGCTATATCATTAAAGGACACTATGATGGCAAAATTAACAGCCGCATGGTTGAACTGTTTCTGAGCAAGGGTGTAGATATCAACACCTTTGATGCTATGGATTCAACACCGTTGATAATAGCGGCAAGTCACCTTAGCTTTGCAGAGGATGAGCAGTTCCGCAGCGCATGGATAGACTTTATAGCCTACCTGCTCAGCAAAGGGGCAGATATCAACTTGGTAGCGGGGCCTCAATCCCCGCACGCAGGGCTGTGCGCATATGACATATTGGCTAACCACAACGGCGTGTTAGAGGCCTTGGCGGAGCGAGGGCAGGCATTGATTGCGCCGCCGCTGGTGATTCGGGAGGGCGATACCCTGATAGATGATTTGAACCGTGCCGGCATGCGAAAAATGAGCGCAGAAGCAGCACAGCCCTACCTGCAACAAATTACCTCTATTTTCACCCCCACGCAAGAGCAACTGCAAAACCGCGGCTTTAACACAGCCTTGCTGAGTGCCGCAGAAATACTGCAACGCGTGGGGGCGGACTACGCAGCGCAGGTTATTAATGGCTCCTCAATATGGGATATAACGCCGCACCTGCATGAAATGGAGCATATCGATATCCCGTGCGAGCACATTACCGCAGCCTCCCTCATCTACATTCTGCAAGATGTAAAGGAGGTAAAAGCCAACACCGACAAGATATTAAAAGTAGCCCAACAAGCCATACATATGGAGGATTACGACTTAGCCGCCAACGCCATAGAGCTACTGGGCAGAGATTCGGCAGCGGCAAATAAAGTAGAGGAGCTACTCAAATCCCCCCACCTGAGCATACAGGCAGGTGCCTGGGGCGCAAAGCTTGCACAAATGGGCTTACCCCGTTGCACAAACGGAGCCGTCAAAAATTGGCTGGCTGCTCACGGTAGAGAGGCAGATACCCCGGCCATTAAAACGGCTCTGCTGGTTACCTCCTTAGAGGAAATGTGGTACGGCAACATGACCGCAGAACGCAAAAAAGAATTTATCCGGGCGTTGGAGGCTATAGGAGCACCGGCAAGTGCCATAAAGGTGTACGGAGACTACGCCGACAGTATGGATAACCCCGATAAACTGGATGCTTTGGAGGCACTGGGCAGCAATTGGCGTTACGAGCTGGAAATTGCCACTGCCCGCTACATTTTACAGCACGCCACAGACTTCTTGCCACAGCCTGATACAAAGTAAGATTGACAAACCGCTCATAATGAGGTAGATTTTTACAGCTGCATGCGCTACGTGATAACACCGCTTCTGATTCTGCTCTGCACCCTGCCCCAAGGGCGCGGGGAGGGTACCATTGCAGCCCCCGCAGTAGAGCTGAGCGTTCAACAGCAAGCGGAATCCGAGCTGCTGGGCATAGCAGAGAACTTTAACGGCACCGCAGCCCTGCAACGCATGCGTGAGCTGCTTAGTCAAGGTGTTTCCCCCAACACACAAGACACCGCAGGAGACACCCCTATTTTATTAATGTGCAGTATTTTGGAGCACGACTACCGCTACCTGCATGATGCACATTTTGCGCAGGAGGTCAATGCTGCGTTTGAGTTATTGCTCAGCCACGGGGCGGATGCCATGCATGAGAACAACGCCGGTTGCAACGCATTGTTCTTTATGCAAAGCAAACCGGAGCTTTTGCAGACATTGAACCAGAAAAAGCTGTTACCCAAGGAGTTATCCATACGCATACCGTATGACACCTTGGCACTTAACCGCTATATGAGGCTGCGCGTGCAACAGGCCAATTATACCACCCATGCAGAATGCCGCCACTACCTGAGCCGCAAATACTGTGCCCCTGCCTATGACCGCGTGGAGAAAAAACTCAAGTTCTATCTCTCTTGCGAATCCCGCGCCCGCATACCCAACGGAGCCATAGCAGATTGCCTGGCTTTTTTGCGCCTGGCAGATGAAGCCCGCGCCACGGCCTATGTTGATAATTTGGTGTACTGGCAACACAGTGAGCATTTTATAGAGGAAATACCCGCAGCCGTACTGGAAGCCCTGCACAGCATCTACTGGAATGTCAACCCCGATAAGCTCAAGCTGGCACTTACCCGCCTGCAAGAGCTACTGCCCAAAGAGGGGGAGGACATGATTTCCATCAACTCCGCACGCCCCATGGTACTGGTGCTGGAGATACTGGAGCGCCAGGAGGGCAAAGCCATTTTACCGTTGATACAAAAATACACAGCCAGCAGAGACCCCGAACTGGCGTACCACGCCTACCGCCTATTATTAAGGCAAAACAACCTGCCGGCCCCCGAGCCCAAAGAGCTGGAGGCCCTGTTCGGCATAGACCCGGCCAACCCTGAGACAGCACCGTTAGACGAGACGAAAAGAAAATTATATGAGTGTGCCAGGGTGGATGAGGCCATGAGAACCGCCAAGCTCGGCAATATAAACGCAGAGGAATTACAGCGCGTGGCAAATCATTTCCGTGCTGCGGGGCTCACGCCGTATGCAGATGCCGTTGAAATGTTGCTGGAGCAAGGCAAGCTGAGCCAAGACCCTTACATACACCAAGCCGCCCACCACCGCTACCAAGAGCTGGTATCCCCCGCTCCCCGAGTCAGCAACGCCCGTTACATACTGGAGCACCCCGGTGAGTTCAGCACTCAAGCCCCCCGCAAGCCCTGACCATGCTCAAAATCTTTCTTATCAAGTGGGGGCTTAACCCGTGGAAACTGAACATCATTTTCAGTTTAACGGCATTGGTCGCCTGTATACCCATCCTTTTTCCGATGAGTGAGCAGGCAGACACGCAAATGCTGATACGCAACATATTCGGTTGCATTATACTACTGAGCATTCTGGCAGCAATTGTTCAGCTGGCATTCAGCACCGTGTACTTCTTTTTAAAAATGAGAAACCTGCGTGCCATTTGGCAAATGATAGCATGTGTCATGATATGGGGCATTGCCTGCATGCTGTTCAGCCAACTGGCCATAGAGGCCGATATACCGAGCCCCTATCCTCAGGAAATAAAGCTCAGTACAGAAAAAGAAGATACCGTACACGAGGCAGATGCACACCTGCAGGGGCCATCCACCCTGTGCTCCTATTTAACCATAAGCAGTGATGCCCCCCCGGCAAAAACACTGCAAGCGGCACCAAACTTGCTTAAATTAGAGCAAGAGCACGCAGACATCTTTGCCGAATATCTTTCAAGAGCCCCCAAATGGGCGGCCACAGCCAGTGATGACACCTTTTACAGCAAGCCCGGCCATGTTGTGATGGTGGTACCCACGGGTGGGGGGATTCCGGGCACGGTGCATGTTGCGTTCCGCACCGTATCTGCCGGTGAGCAACAACCCGATGGCTATTTGGTGATAGCCCCCGGGGAGCCCTTGCCCCCTCAAGCGGAAGAAGACAAGGAAGAGATACCGGACCTGGCATTGGACTTGGGCGGCAAGCGATACCTACTGTTGGCCTGGCGCGGGGTGAACAACAGAGAAACCGCATACGCCGCCATCAACGCCGCGATTCAGGAGCTGGATTCCCAATTTGCCCCCTTGGCAGAATCCCCCACAGCGCAAACCATACAAAAGCTCATCATGGGGCAAGAGAGCATAAAAGGAGACACCCCCGAGCTTTTACTGGCAGAGCCCAGCTCTCAATTCGGAATATACCAGGCAGAAATATACGCCAACCCCGGCAGAGCCGGTACCCTGATGCTGGTGATACGAGACAAGGAAACCCGGGAGCCGCTCCTGCTGTTCTCTCACGCAGCACAGTATTCTACAGATAGAGACACACTTTATCGCCATGATATTCCCCTGCCCCTGCATGACCGCGAGGGCAACCGCCGCATGGGTAAACACGCAGATATTTTCCCCGCAAGTGCTCCGTTTTTCGTCATCAAGCCGGGGGAATCTCACCTCTATTTTGAAATCACGGCAGAGGTGCACTTCTCCCCGGCAGGCAGTGCCGGCGACCAAACGGAGCTCTTACTGCGCCGCCATTACAACGTGCAGGCATATGAAGAAAACGAGGAAGAAGCCCCCATTACCCCCACAGATATTTTCCCGGAACAAGGGGCTCTGCCAAAGCAAGAGTGAATCTGCTCAAAACAGCTAGTTTATTATCTTGCGGAGCCAAAATAACCGCGTAAGATAGCGGGCATGAGGATTGCCCGACTAATACCATTATGCATGATACTGTTGCCTTGCGCCTGCACTCAAAAACAAGAAAGCGGGGTAAAAGTTTACCGACTCAATACCGCAGTAGCCACAACGGCAAAACCGCACCCCACCCCGACCCCGCCGCACAAACACAGTAACTTTCATATCGTAAAAAATGATGATGTATGGGCAACCAATGGAGAAAAACACTTGGAGATTGATTTGGCACGGCAGCGCGGTACGTTCTATATAGACGGCCGGGCAGCAATGGAGTTTCCGGTGTGTACCGGCAGAAAAGGCTTTGAAACACCCACCGGCACCTACACCATTAAAGAGAAACGCCGGCACCACCGCTCTAACATATACCATGTATCCATGCCTTGTTTCATGCGCCTGACCTATGACGGCATAGGCCTGCATGTGGGCGAAATTCGCGCAACCCCTGCCTCACACGGCTGCATTCGCCTGCCCCATGAAGCCTGCCTCCCCATCTTTCATGCCGTATCCCCCGGCACCAAAGTGGTCATTTATTAAAAAACGCCTTGCTTTTTTTTCGGGGCGAAACAACAATTTTTACTTGTCATGGCGTGTTATTATCGTTAGAATAACAGCATGTCAGCAAAAAGATTCATACTGAACGAAACCAGTTACCACGGCCACGGTGCCGTGAAGGAGATTGTTACGGAGGTAAAATCCCGCAATTTCGCTAAAGCTCTGATTGTAACGGATGCCGACTTGGTAAGATTCGGCGTTGTTGCCAAAGTGACGGATTTGTTGGATGCCGCAGGCTGCGCCTACGAGATTTACGACAAAGTAAAAGCTAACCCCAGCGTTGCCGTTGTAGAGGCCGGTGTAGAGGCATTCAAAGCAGCCGGTGCAGATTACATGATTGCTATCGGCGGCGGCTCCCCGCAAGATACCGCTAAGGCCATCGGCATCATCATCAATAACCCGGAGTTTGCAGACGTTGTCTCGCTGGAGGGGCTTGCCCCCACCAAGAACAAGTGCGTACCCGTTATTGCCGTTGCCACCACTGCCGGCACCGCCGCAGAAACCACCATCAACTACGTTATTACGGATGAAGCCAAGCGCCGCAAGTTCGTGTGTGTAGACCCGCACGATATCCCCGTAGTTGCCGTTGTAGACCCGGATATGATGTCCTCCATGCCCCGCGGGCTGACCGCCGCCACCGGTATGGATGCCCTCACCCACGCCATTGAAGGTTACACCACCTTGGGGGCTTGGGAGCTGGCAGATACCCTCAACATCAAAGCCGTTGAGCTTATTGCCAAAAACCTGCGTGCCGCCGTGGAAAACGACCCCGATGGCCGAGAAGGCATGGCCTTGGGGCAGTATATGACCGGCATGGCATTCTCCAACGTGGGCTTGGGTGTGGTGCACGGTATGGCTCACCCGCTGAGTGCCTTCTACAACACCCCGCACGGTGTGGCTAATGCCGTGCTGCTGCCGTATGTTATGGAGTACAATGCCCCCTACACCGGCGAAAAGTTCCGCGAAATTGCCCGCGCCATGGGTGTGCAAGGGGTAGATGCCATGAGCCAAGAGGAGTACCGCAAAGCAGCCATCGAGGCCGTTAAGCAGCTCTCTGTGGATGTTAAGATTCCGCAAACACTGGCAGAGATCGGGGTTAAAGAGGAAGACCTTGAGGCCCTTACCGATGCCGCCATGGCAGATGTATGCACGGGTGGCAACCCCCGCCCCTGCACGTGGGAAGAGGTGCTGGGTGTGTACAAGACCGCATTCGGCAAATAAGACCTCACACAAAAAACACATTGCAGGCAAAGCACCACGCTTTGCCTGCTTTTTCAAATAATAACAGCTACAAACAACTATGATACCACGCACCTTATTCACCCAGGCAAGCGTAACAGTGGCAGCAGTTGCCACCATTGCCACAGGGGCAGAATGGATGACAGACTTGGAGGCAGCCCAAGCAAAAGCAAAAGCAGAAAACAAAGCCGTATTGGTGGACTTTACGGGGTCCGACTGGTGTGGCTGGTGCATACGCCTGCGCAGCACTATTCTGGACACCCCCGCTTTTCAACAATACGCCGCAGACAAATTTGTGCTCATGGAGGTAGATGTACCCCGCAATGTAGCCAAAATAGGGGCTGAGCTACACGCCAAAAACCGCGCCATTGCCGCCAAATACAATATAACCAACTATCCCTCCATGCTGGTGCTTTCTGCTCAGGGTGATGTGATGGGCGGATTCATCGGCGGCAGAGATACCTTTGAACAAGTAACACGCCCGCTGGACCAAGCACTCCATACTCAGGCAGACATTGCAAAAGCACGCACGCTTAACGGCACGGCACGCGCAGCGGCTCTCATGACAATTTACGGAAATCTCCGCCCGGAAATGAAACCCTACTTCCGCGCAGTAAGAGACGAAATTGCACAACACGACCCCGATAACACCACCGGGATTCACACAGAAATTACGGATACCACCTGCATAGAGCAACTCACCGGCAAACTCAATGCAACGGGGGGTGATATTCATACTGCCATGCAACATTTTGATGAGGCGCAAAAAACGGTATCTGAGCCCACTAAGGCTAAGATTCATTTTATGCGCATGGAATATCTGGAGCAAGTTCGGCACAAAATAGTCATGAGTGCCCAAAGTGTAGAAGATGTTCAAAAGTTGAAGGAACTCATGCTGATGTCGGCAGACTACTCGGACCCGCAGGATGCCCGCGCCCTGCGTCATGAAATCAACACCATGTTTACCGACCCTGCCGCAGTATTGGAAACCTTAAAAGCCAAGCAACAAGCAAAATAAACAGCCTACACAGCTGTGTCATGAAAAAACATTAAGCTTGCAGAGCCGATAAAAATACGCAACAATATGAGCATGTTCAAGAACATACTGTACGCAACCGGGCTGGCTGCCGCTGTGGCACCGGCATTCGCTGCTCTTGAGTGGACCACGGATCTGGATGCCGCCAGAACCCGCGCCGCCGCAGAGGGCAAGTCTGTGTTGGTAGACTTCACCGGGTCCGACTGGTGCGGCTACTGCATCCAGCTCAAGAGAAACGTCTTTGACACGCCTGAGTTTGAGGCCTATGCCAAAGATAAATTCCTGTTTGTAGAGGTTGATGTTCCTCAAGACATTAAACGTATTGGACAAGAGCTTTATAATAAGAACCAGCAACTTTGCAAGCAATATAAGATTTCCGGGTTCCCCACCATCATGGTCATGTCTCCCGAGGGCTATGTTATTGGCGGCTTTGTAGGCGGCTCTAACATGGCTCGCACCAAAGACAGCCTCAACGCAGCGCTTCAGAATGCTCAAAAGGTGCAAGCCGCCTCCAAACTGCAAGGTGTTGAAAAAGCCAAGTTGCTGGCAGAGGTGCATTCATCCTTATCCGGTGACCTTAAGGCTGCCAACACCGCTATGATGAATGATATTGCAGCGGCAGACGTTGACAATGTAACCGGCATGAAAGACCTGAGCAAGGCCACCGCTCAAATGGATGAGTTGCAGGCAAAGCTCAACGCCACCCACGGCAATGCAGAAAAAGCCCTGCCCATTATTAATGAGGCTATCAAAACGGCGTATCCTATCAACCTTGAGGATATGAAAATGATTAAAGGGCAAATCATTATGGCTCTTGTCAACAGCAAGTTACAAGTTGCAGACAGCATTGAGGAGGTTGAAGCCGTGCACAAGCTGATGCTTGAGTTGGTTGATTGCGCCCCCGCAGACCGCAAGGAAATCTTCCGCAAGAAGATTGAAAAAGACTTCGGTGATCCCGCCGCCATGCTTGAGCGCATTCGCAAGACTCGCAACGAGAAATAATTCATTTTAAACGAACTCATTAAAAGCCCGGGGATGAACAGCATCCTCGGGCTTTTTTCATAAAAGCATAACTCTATCAATTGAGCGGTGGGGCAACCTCCGGTTCGCGCTGTTGGCGTAATTTTTCCAGCACGGCGGCGGGGTCCGCAAACTCCTGCTCAACTTTTTGTAAAGCCTCGGCACGGGCGGCATCATCCGGCTCTGATAATTCCACCAACAGAACAGCAATATCACGCAGGCCCTTCACATCTTCTGCCGTTTGTGCGGTCTCAGCCAGGCGGCTGCCCTTATCCATCAGAGTAGTGATTTTCCAGCTGATGAGGTGTTTTCGCACAACGTCATTGGCCTCAGCCAATTCTTCATCAAGTATACGCAAGGCAGCATCGGGGTCATCCTCTGCATTTTGAATACGGCTCATCACCTCTTGCAGCTTGGCGGAATCCGCCTCAGACAACGCATTGGCAGCCTCCTCCTTACGCTGAGCTTCAATAGCATCAAACACAGCCTGCGGGTCTCCCAGCTCGGTCTCAATATCTGCAAGCACCTCAACTTGGCGGTCCGGCGGCAACAGGGGCACCACCTCCTCCATCAGACGCCGGCGGGCTGTTACAACATCATCCACGCTTTGAGCCTCAGCCAACGCATTAACAATCTGCACCTCAAGTATGGCAGCTTTGGAGCGTTTCAGGAGGTCTTGATTCGTCGGCATGGCCGACTTGATTTCAGCATCCAGCATCGCTAAAATCGTATCATAATCATCCTCCGGCACCTGCGCAAACTTGGCTTTAATGGCATCCAGCTCAGCCTCAGCTTGCAGTTGCTCATTATGGGGCATCAGCTCAAGAAGCTCCTCTCGCAAAGCTTTTGAAGCCGAGGGAAAATTCTCTTGCAAAGTTTTATATACCGGCATTAACATCTGTGCTTTTGCCTCGCCCTGCAAAGCAGCTGCCTTCTTCAGCGAGCGAGCATGAGTCAGCGCAAGCTCCAACGCCTCCTTTGCCTCCTGCATGTCTGCACCACCCACAAAACCGCCCACCACATGCCCCTCGGGTGTCATCACCATGATGGTGGGATACCCCTCAACGGCAAACTTATCGCACAGGCGCTGATTTTTCTCTAACTGCTCCACCCCACCCACGCGGGAGGCATCTTGCGGCACATCAATTTCAACAGCAACAAAGTTGGCCGCCAAAAACGGAACAAAATCGGCATGGTCCAGCACCTCTTTGCGCAGTTGAACGCACCAGCCACACCAATCGGAGCCGGTAAAATCCACCAGCACACATTTACCCTCCACCTTGGCCTTTGCCAAGGCGGCTTCTAAATCTGTCATCCATTCCACGGCAGCAAAAGCGGGGGCCACCATGGCTGCGGCGGTTGTCATGATTACAAGGCTTCGTAACATACTGTTATTTTGCACATTTTGAGCAATATAAGCAAGAAAAAAGAGTTCAAAGTGCCCATCAGCATGAATTTTCTTTGTCGTGATACGCATTTGAGGTTTGCAATAGGCTATTTTTTATGGTAGAATACACCAAACGTCAGAGATAAATCACCAATATGAAGCGTCCTTTCTCATTCCTCGCCATTCTTGCACTGGGCACAGCCATGTTGCAGGCCGCCCCTCAGCTGTATGATATCACTCTCTCTAATGCAGAGAAGTTCACACAGTGTAAAATCAGTTTTGAAACGGATTCCACCATCAAGTTTACCGGCTTCAATAAAAAGGGTGAAGAGGTTACCAAAGAGGTAAAAGCCTCCTCCGTCCTTTTCAAAAAAGAGGTAAAAGCCAAAGCCCCCAAGGTAAAGAAAGAAGACAAGCCCGCCGTAGAGGAGACACCCGCAGAGGGAACACCGGCAGAGGAAACACCGGCTGAAACCACCGAAACTGCTGAACAACCAGCTGAAGAACAGCCCGCAGCAGATACTCCTGCTGAGGAAACACCTGCGAAAGACACAGCCAAAGAGGAAACGGCGGATGCCCCTGCCCCCACCCTCAACGGCCCCTCTGCCAAAGAGAAGACATTGGATGTCCTCAACGCCAAGCTGGCCGAAATTGACAAAAAGAAAGCCGGCATTACAGAGCCCTCCCGCAATTTCAACTCTCGCTACAGCAGCACCTTGAAGAGCCTGGAGAAAAACCTCAAGAAGATTGAGGAATCCTGCACGGAGATTGACACCATGCAGGCAGAGTACGATGCTTTGGTAGCCAAGCCCTACAGCTTTGAGATTGTTAAAGATTTGGACCGTGGCAAATACGCGGTAGACGGCAAAGCCGCCTACGATGCCATGGTAATGGACATGAACCAGAAGAAGAACTCACGCAAAATTGGTGGGTTAGATAAGTTTGAGGAGCTCAGAGAATCCTTCCAAGGTATCCCCGAATACCCCGAGGCTTATGAGTGGTATATGAAGACACTCAAGGAGCTCGATAAGAAATGGGACAAATCCATTGCCAATATCGAGAAGAAGCGTAAGAAGATGAATGAAAACAAGCGCGGGGATATGGAGGCAAAAGAGCAAGCCGAATACGACAAGCTGGAGCAACAGCTGGAGGACGACGGCGAGCATATTGCCCAAGTTTGGTACACCCCCCGCCCCAATAACCTTATCATGCTCAAAAACTGCAAGCGCAAGGTGGAAGAAGTTTTGCGCCGCAGCAAGAACAACAAGCCGCTGGAGCACACCGGCAAGGTTATGGACATCATCAACAATTTCTGGGCAAGCATGGACAAAGCCCGCGAGCTGATGGTGGCAGGCCAATTAGATGAAGCCAAGGAAGAGCTTGATGGCAATGAGGATTTCAAGAAGATTATTCGCCTGCACAAGAGCCTGTTGCCCGAGGACTACAAGAAACCCATCCGCGACCAGCGAGAAGATTTGGTCTCAGAGATTAAGCAGCGCACGAACTCCCGCAGAAACCTTCAGCGCTCCCTGGACTCCAAGCGTGCCGCCCTTAACCGTTTGGCGGAATCTACCGAGGGACAGGTGGATCGCCTGGCTGAAATTGTGGATGACGAGATAGGCCGCGCTAACGAAGCTGCTGCAGAAGAAGCCGAAGCTGAGGCGGAAGAAACTGCCGAGGAACCTGCCGCCGAGAAACCTGCCGCCGAGGAACCGGCCGCAGAGGAACCTGCCGCCGAGGAAGAGGCCTAAAGCAAAACTCCATTGAAACGAGCCTCCGGTAGCGCTCATCCGCACCGGAGGCACCTTTTACCGGCAATAACACATGAGAATCACGCATCCGGTACCGATTATTTGCTGCTGCATGAGCGTGCAGGCAGCTGTAACGGCAGAGATAGAGGGCATTTTTGAGCGTTACATTCAACTGGCACAAGAGCTCACGCCCATACTGGCCGCAGCAAAAGACAAAGAAACGGCAGACGCCAACGCCAAGGCTCTTTACGATGTATTGCCCAAGGTATATGATGCACGCACCGAGCTGATGAAAATTGAAAAGCTCAGCCCCGAGGCTCAAGCTGAGCTTGTTCAGAAATACGGCAAAACCATGCAAACCGAGTGGGGTAAAGTTTACGAGCATATTTTTCGACTTGAAAAAAGCAACTGCTACCATTCTCTCTCATTCTTCAAACAGTTCCGTGCCCTGTGCATGATGCTTCAGCAATGAAAAAGCCTTTATTTTACCTGTTGACGGCAGCCCTGTGCGCTGCACCGCTCTATGCCGGAGATGAGGAAGACTCCGGGATTCCTCCGCTGAGAGATTTGCCGGATTTTGATGCCCCCATGCCCGAGGCAGACACCGCCACCCCTGCCGAGGAAGAGCCCTTGCCTCAGATTAACCAAGAGACCATCAACCTTATTCTTAAGGGCATTGAACTGCAAAAGCAGATGCTCACCACCCTGCGTGGCATTACAGACCGCAAAACGGCAGATGCCTCCGCCAGAGAAATTAGGCGTTTGGCAGCCGAGCTGCGCGTGTGGGGAGCATCTATGGACACACGCCCCATTGAAGATGAAATCATTATGGGTGACTATGAGATTAACTTTTTGCCGGAGATTCGACAAATATCCGTCGACATACGCAGAGAGGGAGAGCGCCTGAGCACCTACAACTATTTTGGCTCCAAGTTGCTGTACGAATCCCTCATAGAGCTGGTGCGCCAAGCGCAATAAAACCACCGCCCCATGCAAGAAGACCCGCGCTTTCTCTCAGAGCAGCTTATCACCTACATTGGTAACAAGCGTGCCCTGTTGCCTTTAATCGGGCGGGGAATAGAGGCGGTACTGCAACGCACAGGTAGAGACAAGCTGCGCATTTTTGATGCCTTTGCGGGGTCGGGCGTGGTATCCCGCTACCTCAAGCAATACAGCAGCGTGCTATACAGCAATGACTTGGAGGCCTATAGCCGTATTCTCAACACCTGCTATCTCAGCAACCACGGCAGCGTCAACACAGAGCAATTGCAGCACCTGCATGCACGGCTCCTGCAAGAGGCGGAGGCACACCCCACGGCAGGCCTGCTTGCAGAGCTTTACGCCCCGGCAGATGACCAGAATATTCGCCCCGGAGAGCGCGTTTTTTACACCCGCCGCAACGCCGTCTTTTTAGATACCTTGCGCCGCGCCATTGACCACCTGCCACAAAACCGGCAAGCCTATTTTCTGGCTCCGCTGCTCACACAGGCCTCCGTTCACACCAACACCTCCGGCGTTTTCAAGGGCTTTCATAAAAACGCACAAGGTATCGGGCAGTTCGGCGGGCGCGGCAAAAACGCGTTGCAACGCATACTGGCCCCCATTACATTACCGTTGCCTCTGTTCTCTCGGTTTGAATGCGAGTACCACGTGCTGCAACAAGATGCCACGGTTGCCGCCCGCAGCTTACCACCGCTGGACCTTGCCTATCTGGATCCCCCCTATAATCAGCACCCCTACGGCTCCAATTATTTCATGCTCAATTTGCTGGTGAATTATCAAAGGCCGCAGCTGGTATCACGGGTCTCCGGCATACCCACCAACTGGAACCGCTCCCCCTACAACACCAAAGCCCATGCTGCTGCCAGCCTGCAAGAGCTCATAGAGGCTACACCCGCCTCGTTCATTCTCCTCTCTTACAACTCGGAGGGCTTCATCTCCCCGCAAGAGATGGATGCCCTGCTCTCTCGCCTCGGCAAAGTCACGCTCATGCAACAAGACTACGCCACCTTCCGTGGCTGCCGCAACTTACGCAACCGCGCCGTGCGTGTTAAAGAAATGCTCTATCTGCTGGAGCGTTAAAGCCCTAAGACTAAGACACAAACACGATATACGCCCTCAAAAAAGGGATGCCAGCCATGGGCATCCCTTTTTATCGAAATTGTTATATGGCCTTATTTCTCTGCGCCAACGGCAACGGGCTGTGCGAGCTCGTCTTCTACACCGTTCTTAAAGCGCTCGAACACACCGCGGGGGTCATCGGGAGTTTTGCGCAAGGCGTCGAAAATGCGGTCGCGCATCTCCAGCGCAGCCTGAAAAGCGGCCTCCTCACTGCCGTATTGGCGGTCGGAGAAATACTTGGTAAACTGGTTCCACTTGCGGCAGATGCTCAGTCTCCAGCCTTGAAAGGATGTGGTCTCGTACGTATAGCGGGTGATATTACGTTGTGTCATGGTATTGTATGTTTGCTTTGTTGTTAAACTTGACGGAAGGTAGTCGGGCTCCCGTTCGGCACATAAAATGCCAGATATATCACAACATCGCAATCTAATTTTCAAATTGTTAGCAGGTGTCTCCACATGTGAGAAAGTGATACCGTAATATGTGAAAAGTGCCTGCGGGTGCACAAAAAATGTGTAAAATGCATCAAAGTATGCTAAAAAAGCAGTCTATGCAAGACATTCAATACATAACAGGTTTTACCGCGGGTGAGCTCAGCCCGTGGTTATCCGCCAGGTTCGATTTACAGGCCTACCGCCGAGGCGCGGCACTGCTGAGCAATTTTGAAGTGCAGGCGTATGGGGGCATACAGAGACGCAAAGGCACACAATATGTGGGCCCGGCTGCAACCCAAGATACAGCTGTTCGCTTAGTGGCGTTCCGTTTTTCGGAGGCGGATGCTCTGATGCTGGAGTTTTATTGCGGGGGCATGAGAGTATACCGAGACGGCAACTTATTGAACGGGGATAACGGGCAGGCATACACCCTGAGCACCCCGTGGGCAACAGAGGCAGAGCTGGAGTCTCTGCGCTTCACACAACTCAATGATGTTGTATATGTGACGAGCCCCTACAGACCACCCTACAGGCTGGAGCGCCATAGCAATACCCAATGGCGGTGTATCAAGATGCAGCCGGCCCCCTTCCCCAGAGAAACCTACCTGATACAAGATACGGAGCTGCGCGTGCAACCGCTGCAAAACGGCGCTTACGCCATTTTAGAAACCGCCGACAACGCCCCGGAGTTCTCCCCTCAAATGGAGGAAAATGAATGCATTGTTACCGAGGTAGAAGTACCGACACAAACTTACTTTCTGAACCAAGCCTTTACAATAGACGCCGTAGACACGCCGGATTTGTCAACAACCATCGTATATCGGGGCACGGTTTGCAAAGAGTATGACCCGAGCAGCAAACTCTACTACTTTTACACTGCCTACAGACCCTATACCCCCACCGCCTTTAACGGCAGCAAATCTGCCGGAGATTACCCGGACTCCTTTTTACCGGGAGCTTTGCGCTTTACAGAAAGCGGCATGCCCTACGAAGTGTGCCAAGATTGGGAAGTGCGCACCCATGGAGAATGGAATGCCATTTGGGAGCTGTGGCGCAGTTACGACACCCCCGCTACAGCGGCAGACCCCACCCAATGGCAGTGGAGCTGCATACGCACTTTTGACCAAACCGCCTATGCAGAGCGGCAAAACTGGGCCGTATCGGGCGCGGAGTCTGAGCCCTGCCGCATGCTGCTGGTATGCAAGGCCGCAGCTGCCACACAGGTGAATGCGAACATCTTTTTTCGTGCCAAAGGAGGGCTGCGAGAATACAAGTGGAATATCATGCGCTATACAGATGCCCACCACGTGCTGGCAGAAATATCGACTCGTTATTCAACCCCTTGCCCCACTTACCATACACGCCGGTGGAGCTTCGGGGCCTTCGGGTGGCGCAATGGTTTTCCTCGCTTCTCGGGGGTACACCAAGGGCGCCTGTGGTTGGGTGGAATACGCGGGTTGCCCACCACTTTGTTCGGCAGCACCGTGGGGGATTTCAATAACTTTCGTGTAGGCTCGGCAGATGATGATGCCCTGCACCTCTCCCTGGCTACAGACAACCAGAGCTCCATCTGCTGGATATGCCCCGCACGCAACTTGCTGGTAGGCACGGCAGAAGGCGAGTGGACCCTCAGCTCGGCAGATGGCAGCCCGTTGACCGCAAGCAACGCCGCATTTCATCGCCAATCCTCTGTCGGCAGTGAAAATATGCCCGCCGCAGGGCTGGAAAACACCGTCTTTTACGTGCAACGCGGCGGCAAACGCCTGCGGGAAATCTCTTATAAGCTGGAGGCAGACGGCTTTACCTCCACAGACACCACACTGCTGGCAGAGCATCTCTTCCGCAGCGGGGTCAAAGAGTGGGTGATATGCCACGGCAGTAGCCCCCATGTGTGGGTACTGTTGGCAGACAACAGCGTGGCCATGCTCACCACCAATACAGAGCAACAGGTAACAGCTTGGCAGCGCATGGAGTTTCCGGGGCGCACTGTGCTGCACCTGGCCGCCCTGCCCTCTGCCACCACGCATGAGGATGAGCTGTGGCTGGTGGTGCGCTATCACTCCACAGGCACCATTGCTTTGGAGCTCATGAGCAGCGAGCCCTGCTACCTGGACTCCCGACTCAGCTTTGCCCCCGAGGCCGGGGAGGTATACACCGCGCCTCACCTCAGCAACGCAACGGTATATGCCGTGCCGGAGGATGCTGCATTGCCCATAAGCACCATCAGCGTTTCGGCGGACGGCACCTTCCGTTACAACGCAACAACGCCGTTCTGCATCGGCATACCGTACCGCTCAGAGCTGCACACCATGCCTTACGAATCAGAGCGCTCCTTTAACTCCGTTCGGCAAGAGGGGCGGGTGCGCCTGCGCTTGCTGGAGAGCACCCCCACCTTCTCCTACCGGGCCACCTGCTCCCCACGCTGGGAAATCTATACCCCACAGCGGGATAGACTGCCCTGCCCCTACACCGGATCCATCCGTATCTCTCAAATACCCGTGCCCGGTGTAGGCCAAGGCTTTTGCCTCTATACAGATGCCTTGCAGGATTTCCGACTCCTTGCCCTGAGCATCGAGTTTGATTTTCACGGAAAATGAATAAATGCGACAATTTGTCGCAAATAAACAAGTGCGACATTTTGTCTTAAATGAGGCAATTTGTCGCACAGCCCCCACAGCAAGAAAGCAAGATAAATAAAATATTAATTTTATATATTTTTGGCAATTAATAAGTTAAAAGACATAAATATCATTTTCAAATTTTTGGCATAAAATTTGCTACATATAAAAGTGTACACGCGGCACACAAGCCGCCGCAAGATTTAACAACAAACAATAGAAAAAAACGACAATGAGCAAAATACTCGGAATCGACCTCGGTACCACCAACTCCTGCATGGCAGTGATGGAAGGTGGTCAAGCAACCGTATTAGAGAACAGCGAGGGTGCCCGCACCACGCCGTCCATCGTTGCCTTCACCAAAAACGGTGAGCGCATCGTAGGCCAGGCAGCCAAGCGCCAAGCTGTAACCAACCCCCGCAATACCATTTTCTCCGCCAAGCGTCTTATCGGCCGCAAATATGCCGAGCTGACGGAAGACGACAAGAAAGTGCCCTACACCATTGTAGAGGCCGCCAACGGCGATGCCCACATTCAGGTAGAGGTAGGCGGTGAGACCAAGGTATACTCCCCGCAGGAGATCAGCGCCATGATTCTCAGCAAGCTCAAGGCGGATGCCGAGAGCAAGCTCGGCGAGACCATCAGCGAGGCCGTTATCACCGTACCCGCCTACTTCAACGATGCCCAGCGTAACGCCACCAAGGCAGCCGGTGAAATTGCCGGCCTCAAGGTACGCCGCATCATCAACGAGCCCACGGCCGCAGCCTTGGCTTATGGTCTGGACAAAGGCAACAACGAGCAGATTGCCGTATACGACCTCGGTGGCGGTACTTTCGATATCTCCGTGCTCGAAATCGGCGACGGCGTGTTCGAGGTAAAAGCCTCCGACGGTGACACCCACTTGGGTGGTGACGACTGGGATAACGCCATCATCAACTGGATTCTTGCCGAGTTCAAGAGCCGTGAGGGCATGGATATCTCCAAGCAGACGGATGCCCTGCAGCGCATTAAGGAAGAGGCAGAAAAGGCCAAGATTGCCCTGTCCTCCACCCAACGCTACGACATCTCCCTGCCCTTCATCACCATGGATTCCACAGGGCCCAAGCACATTCAGATGGAGATTACGCGCAGCAAGCTCGAGCAGCTTACCGAGCACCTGCTGGAGCGCACCGCAGCCCCCGTGCGCAACTGCATTGCCGCTGCCGGCCTGAGCACCAGCGAGATCAATGAGCTCGTGCTCGTGGGTGGTATGACCCGCATGCCCGCCGTGCAGGAGATGGCCAAGCGCCTTGCCGGCAAAGAGCCCCACAAGGGTGTAAACCCCGATGAGGTGGTAGCCGTGGGTGCCGCTATTCAGGGCGGTGTGCTCACCGGCTCTGTAACGGACGTACTCTTGCTCGACGTAACGCCCCTCACCCTCTCTATCGAGACCATGGGCAGCATTGCCACGCCGATGATTGACCGCAACACCACCATCCCCGTGCGCAAGAGCCAGGTGTTCTCCACCGCCGCAGACAATCAGCCCGCCGTAGATATCCGCATCTGCCAAGGCGAGCGCAAGATGTTTAACGACAACAAGCTGCTGGGCAACTTCAAGCTCGACGGCATTCAACCCGCCCCCCGCGGTGTACCCCAAATCGAGGTAACCTTCGACATCGATGCCAACGGCATCCTCAAGGTAACCGCCAAGGACAAGAACACCGGCAAGGAGCAAAATATCTCCATCCAAGGCTCCTCCGGCCTCTCCAAGGAGGAAATTGAACGCGCCAAGAAGGATGCCGAGATGCACGCCGAAGAGGACCGCAAGAAGGCTGAGGACATTGAGGCCATTAACAAGGCAGACTCCCTCGCCCACAGCGTAGAGCGCCAAATTAAAGAGATGGGTGAGCAAGCCCCCGCTGAGGTAACCGCCCCCATCACCGATAAGGTGAACGCCCTCAAGGCCGCCGCAGAGGCCAAGGATGTAGAGAAGTGCAAGAGCCTCACCCAAGAGCTGGAGGGCATGCTTGCCAACCTGCAGCAGGCAGCCCAGGCCGCCGCAGCCCAGCAAGGCGGCTGCCCCGGCGGTAACTGCGGCCCCACCCCGCAGCAGGACAACGGCCCCCGCCAAGCCAAAGGCAAGGTGGTAGACGCAGAGGTTGTTGATAACGACTGATGACACCTTAAGGGGTTCGGCCCTCCCTCGCCTCGAAGAGGAGTCGAACCCCACCCTCATTGAACCATTTTTAACAAACAAAATAGAATACAAAATACCATGATTAAGCCCATCGGAGCACGTGTACTCGTAGAGCGAGTAGAAGCTGAGACCAAAACCGCAGGCGGCCTTTTCCTGCCGGACAGCGCCAAGGAGAAACCCCAAGAGGCCATCGTACGCGCCCTCGGCACCGGCGGCCGTGACAAAGACGGCAAGGAGCTCCCCTTCAACGTTGCCGTTAATGATAAGGTACTCATCGCCAAATACGGCGGCACAGAGGTAACCGTCAACGGCACCACCTACGTCATCCTCAACGAGAGCGACATCCTCGCCATCATTGATTAATCCCCCCCCTACATTGTAAATCGCAAATCGTAAATTATACTATGGCTAAACAACTTTCATTCGATGAATCCGCCCGTCAGAGCCTTCTGAACGGTGTTACCAAAATCGCAAAGGCCGTTAAAAGCACCCTTGGGCCAGCCGGTCGCAATGTCGTTATCGACAAAAAATTCGGCTCCCCCAACATCACTAAAGACGGCGTAACCGTTGCTAAGGAGATTGAACTTGAAGACCCCTACGAGAACATGGGCGCTCAGCTCGTGCGTGAGGTCTCCAGCAAGACCAACGACATCGCCGGCGATGGCACCACCACCGCCACCGTGCTGGCAGAAAGCATCTACCGCGAGGGCCTTCGCAACGTAACCGCCGGTGCCAACCCCATCTCCCTGCAACGCGGTATCAACAAGGCTGCCGCTGCCGTTGTGGCAGAGCTCCAGGCCATCTCCAAACCTGTCGACTCCTCTAAGGAGATTGCTCAGGTGGCCACCGTTTCCGCCAACTGGGACTCCGAAATCGGCGATATCATTGCCGAGGCCATGGACAAAGTCGGCAAGGACGGCACCATCACCGTTGAAGAGGCCAAGGGTATCGACACCAGCCTCGACGTTGTAGAGGGTATGCAGTTCGACAAAGGCTACCTCTCCCCCTACTTCGTGACCAACGCAGACACCATGGAGGCCGTGCTCGAGAGCCCCTACATCCTCATCTTTGAGAAGAAAATCTCCAACCTCAAGGATTTCCTCCCCGTGCTGGAGAAAGTTGCCAAGTCCGGCAAGCCCTTCCTCATCATTGCAGAGGATATCGAGGGTGAGGCCCTGGCCGCCCTTGTGGTAAACCGCCTGCGCGGTACCCTCAACGTGGCTGCCGTTAAAGCCCCCGGCTTCGGCGACCGCCGCAAGGCCATGCTTCAAGATATCGCCATCCTTACCGGTGGTCAGTGCATCTCCGAGGACCTCGGCCTCAAACTCGAAAACGTGGAGGTTGACCAGCTCGGTATGGCCAAGCGCGTAGTTGTCACCAAAGACACCACCGTCATCATCGAGGGTGCCGGCAAGTCCGCCGACATCTCCGCCCGCGTCTCCCAAATCCGCAAGCAGATTGAGGACACCTCCTCCGACTACGACCGTGAGAAGCTCCAGGAGCGCCTCGCCAAGCTCGCCGGCGGTGTGGCCGTCATTAAGGTTGGTGCCGCTACCGAAACCGAGATGAAGGAGAAGAAAGACCGCGTGGACGATGCCCTGCACGCCACCCGCGCCGCTGTAGAGGAAGGTATCGTGCCCGGTGGCGGTGTTGCCCTCATCCGTGCCCAAAAGGCTATTTGCGGCCTTGACCTCACCGGCGATGAGAAGACCGGTGCTGCCATCGTTTACCGTGCCGTTGAGGCCCCCCTCCGCCAGCTCGTTGAAAACGCCGGCCGAGAGGCTGCCCTCATCGTGGAAAAAGTCAAAGGCTTGGAGTCCCCCACCATGGGCTATAACGTCGTGACGGATGCTTATGAGGATCTCCTCACCTCCGGCGTGGTAGACCCCACCAAGGTTACCCGCTCTGCCCTGCAGAACGCCGCCTCCATCGCTGGTCTCATGCTCACCACAGAGTGCCTCATTGCAGACCTGCCCGAGAAGAAGTCCTGCTCTTGCGGCTCCCACGGCGGTGCAGACGCCATGGGCGGCATGGGCGGTATGGGCGGCATGATGTAATCTGCCCCCTATCCCATTCACTCATAACACCCCAACTACCCGCTCAGCGGGGGTCTAAAGCCCCCGCTGATGTTTTTAGTACGTCAGGCATGACACGTAACTGGGGTGAGAGTCCCCAATGAGCCGCTGACAGGGCGGAATCAAATAGCCAAGGGCAACTGCGTCACAGTAATGTGGGGTGGGAAGGAAGCCGGAGG